>JAAYXU010000004.1 GCA_012515725.1 Clostridiales bacterium
CGGACGCCGCACAATACATATAGCGACGGGCGGCCCGGCCTCAAGCGTATTGACAAATAACCGATACGCTTCTATAATTCATAGATATTCAAAATAATTGATTATCAAAATAAAGAAGGATTACCGGATATGGATCTTAATGAACTCTTTAGAATCATGGATAAAGTAAGCGATTCCTGCTTTCAGGAGGCCTATATCCGTCACAGGGATTTTACCATCAGCCTTAAAAAGGCGTCCGGGGAAGGGCGCAGGAGCCTGGCCGAGACTGGCGCGGAGGCGGGTACTCCGATTTTGCTCGAGTCCGATGGGAATACGCAGCATACGGCACCGGTGTTGCCGGGGGATGACCTCAAAAACGTGCTGTCCCCTATCACGGGCGTATTCTATCTGGCGTCCGATCCCGACAGTCCGCCCTTCGTCGAGCCGGGTTCTGCCTTCCGGAAGGGGCAGGTGCTTTGCATCATCGAGTCGATGAAGCTTATGAACGAGATTCAGGCGGCGGAGGATGGGCTGCTCGTGGACAGACTGGTTAAGAACGGGGAAATGGTGAACGCGAACCAGCCGATTTTCGTGTACAGGAGTATTGAGAAGGACTGACGAATGGGCAGAGTTTTGATCGCCAACAGAGGCGAAATCGCGGTGCGCATCATCCGCACCTGCCGCAAGCTCGGATACGAAACCGTGGCTGTATACTCCGAGGCCGACGCGGACAGCCTGCATTGCCGCATGGCCGATTACCGCGCCTGCATCGGCGCGGCGGAGCTAAGGAGCAGCTATCTGAATCCCGACGCAATACTGGCCGTCGCCGCGGCCTACGACGTATGGGCGATACATCCGGGGTTTGGCATGCTGTCCGAGAATCCGGAGTTTCGGCGGGCCTGTGACAAGGAAGGCATCGTCTACATCGGGCCGGGCGCGGACACGATCGAGCTTCTGGGCAACAAGATCCACGCGCGCACGCTGCTGTCGCAGAACGTAATACCGGTAATACCCGGAAGCGACGGGCCGGTGCGCGACATCGGACGGGCGCTCGAGCTGGTTGACTCAATCGGATGCCCGGTGCTGCTCAAGGCGGCCTGCGGGGGCGGCGGCTGCGGCATGCGCGTGGTGCGCGACCCGTCGGATTTCGCGGCTGCCTGCCGCGTACTGGGCAAGGAGGTCAAGCAGGCATTCGGAGACGCGGATCTCTTTGTGGAGAAGTATCTCGAAAACGTGCGCCATATCGAGGTGCAGATTATCGCCGATCATTTCGGCCACGTTGTGCCGCTCGCCACACGGGACTGCTCCCTGCAGATACGCAGCAAGAAGGTCATAGAGGAGGGCCCGGCTTTCGCGGTCAGCGAGGAGCTGCGCCGGGAACTCGAGCAAAACGCCGTCGGCATCGTCCGGCTGCTTGGCTACACGAACGCAGGCACGGTCGAGTTCCTGGTGGACGGTGACGGGAATTATTATTTCATCGAAATGAATACGCGGCTGCAGGTAGAGCACCCGGTGTCGGAGGCCATTACCGGCGTAGACATCGTAGAGGCGCAGATACGCGTCGCCGAGAATGAACGGATACTGCTCGAGCCCGGCGATATCATGTCGCAGGGGCACGCGATCGAGTGCCGTATCAACGCGCAGGACCCCGCCAACCATTTCTTTCCGTCCACCGGCGTCATCAAGGGCCTGACGATTCCTTCGGGCATCGGAGTGCGGGTAGACAGCGGAGTGGCCGCGGGCAGCCGCGTACTTTCATTCTACGACGGTATGCTCATGAAGATCATCACCAGCGCGCTGACGCGGGATATGTGCGTGCGGCTCATGAACCTCGCGCTCTCTGAGCTATCGATCGAAGGAGTACAGACCAATCTCGACTTTTGTCGCTATATCGTAAACCATGAGGACTTCATAAGCGGGAACTACAGCACCCAGTGGGTCGAGCGGGTCGCCCATCCCGGATATCTGGAGGGCGGGCTATGATCAATCTTTTCGGCAAAAAGGAGAAGCCCGGCAAGTCGCCGATACCGCTTGGGGAGTTTAAGGAGCACAGCCTCGAGATGGTGCGCTGCCCCGAGTGCGGAAAAAGCCTGCTGCGCGAAGTCGTGCGGCGCATAGGCTCGGTCTGCCCTTTTTGCAGCGGCTATTTCCGGATGACCGCGCGGGACCGGATCCGGCAGCTCATAGACGAGGATACATTCCTGGAGCTTGACGAAGAGACGGCCGCGCGCAATCCGCTGGACTTTCCGGACTACCGTGACAGGCTCATGCGGCACCGCGAGCAGAGCGGCCTGCCTGAAGCTGTCGTGACCGGAGTCGGGGATATCAGCGGATGCCGGACCGCGCTGGGCGTGATGGACTCCCACTTCATGATGGGTAGCATGGGATCGGCCACAGGAGAAAAGATCGTCCGTCTGTTCGATTACGCATGCGAACAGAGGCTTCCGGTAATCATGGTATGCGCGTCGGGCGGGGCCCGAATGCAGGAGGGGATGTTCGCGCTCAGCCAGATGGCCCGAACATCGGTGGCTGTGAGCCGCCACAGCAGGCAGGGCCTCCTGTACATCAGCGTTCTCACGCATCCTACGACAGGCGGCGTCACCGCGAGCTTCGCTATGCAGGGAGACATCATACTGGCCGAACCCGGCGCGCTCGTGGGTTTTGCGGGAAAAAGGGTCATCGAGCAGACTGTCCGCGAGGAGCTGCCCGAGAATTTCCAGAAATCCGAGTTCCAGTTCGACAACGGGTTTGTGGACGCGATCGTTCCCCGGGAGTCTCTCAAGGCCATGCTATCGCGGCTGCTCCGGCTGCACGACCCATCCTGCGCGGTGCGCGAGTGAAATGAGGTGACGGCGTGAATACAGAATCCCGGCCTACCCCCGGGGAGGAATCCGCGGCCACCCCGGCCGCGTGGGACATCGTGCTCAGGGCGCGCCTCGACACCCGGCCGCAGGCGCTGGACTATATAGGAGCGCTTTTTGATGCGTTCACCGTGCTCGAGGGAGACAGGTGCACCGGCACCGACAGCGCGGTCGTGGGCGGCATAGGCCTTCTTAGTGGCCGTCCTGTTACCGTTCTTGGGCAGCAGAAGGGCGCGACGCTGGACGACAAGATAGCGCGGAATTTCGGCATGCCCCATCCGCGCGGCTTTCGTAAGGCCATGCGGCTCATGCGGCAGGCCGAGAAGTTCCGCCGTCCGGTGATCTGCTTTGTGGACACGCCGGGCGCGTATCCCGGCAGGGAGGCCGAGCAGCGCGGCCAAGCCGCTGTGATCGCTGAGAGCCTGTACCTGCTGTCGGAGCTAAGGACGCCCGTCGTTACCGTGGTCATCGGCGAGGGAGGGAGCGGGGGTGCGCTGGCACTCGCGCTGTGCGATCATCTCATCATGATGGAGAACAGCTTTTTCTCCGTCATATCCCCCGAAGGTTGCGCCGCGATACTCTGGAAGGACGCGGCCCGCGCCCGGGACGCTGCCCAGAGTCTGAAGCTGACCGCCCGGGACCTCCATGGGTCCGGATTTGCCGACGAGATCGTGCCCGAGCCCGATCCATTCACCGTGGCCGAGGCCGAGCCGGTATTCGCGGATCTTAAAAAAAGGCTCATTACCCGAATCGGCGCGCTGTCGGCGACCGAGCCCGGGGAGCTGGTGGAGGCCAGGCAGCGCAAATACATGAAGATGGGTGGTTCCAAGGCATGATGCGTTCCCAGATCATAGGCGTGGGCCGCGGAGTTCCCGCGCGCGTCGTGGAAAACAAAGAATTTGAGTCCTTTCTCGATACGAGCGACGAATGGATCCGTACGCGTACCGGCATCAGCGCCCGGCGCGTGTGTACGCACGAGACCGCCACGTCGCTGTGTATGGAGAGCGCGCGCGGCGCGCTAGCGCAGGCGGGCATCGGCGCGGAGGAGCTGGATCTAATCATCGTCTCCACGATCACGCCCGACACCGTCACTCCCTCGGTCGCCTGCACGATTCAGAAGATGTTGGGCGCGCCGCGCGCGGCGGCTTTCGATATATCAGCCGGGTGCACGGGATTCCTGTACGCGGTGACGGTCGCCGATCAGTTCATACGCAGTGGCATGTATCGCAGCGTACTGGTCGTTTCGGTGGACGTTCTTTCCCGCGTGACCGACTGGAGCGACCGCAGCACCTGCGTTCTTTTTGGCGACGGCTCGGCGGCCGTGGTTCTCAGAGCCGGAGAGCGGGGTATCGGCAACGCCTACATCCGCAGCGACGGAGATCTGGACGGCTCGCTGACGATACCGGGTAACCCGATCGACAATCCGTGGAATCATGAGGACGCCCGGCGGCAGACTATCGCCATGGACGGGCGCAACGTTTTTCTCTTCGCGGTCAATCATATGACCGACGCGCTGGAGCACCTGGGCCAAACCTGTCCGCTTGACGAGGTCGACTGGTTCATACCGCATCAGGCCAATGTGCGCATCATCGAGCTAGTGTGCAAGAACCTTGGCATCCCGCGGGAGAAGTTCTACATTAACATCGAGCGCTACGGGAACACATCCTCGGCCAGCATACCTATCGCGCTGAGCGAAGCGGCGGAAAAGGGGCTCTTCAAAACCGGGGATCGTATCGCGTTGGTAGCATTCGGCTCGGGCTTCACGTGGGGCTCGATGCTGGTTGAATGGACACTGTAACAATTAAGAAAGGAAGTTGGCACAATGGAAAAGACGCTCATCGACATCCTAGTATCGGAATTCGACATGGACGCATCGGAGATCACTCCCGACACATCCCTTACCGACGATCTGGCGATGGACTCGCTGGAGATCATGGAGCTTCTGATGGCTCTTGAGAAGAAGCTGGGCATCACGATACCCGCGGAGGACATCGCGGAACTAAAGACTGTCGCGCAGGTCGCCGCCTATCTGGAGGGACGCAAAGCATGAGCCGGATGCCGCTCATCAGCGAACTTCTCGGCATCCGCTACCCGCTCATACAGGGAGGCATGGCCTGGGTCTCGGACGCGGGGCTGGCGGCGGCAGTCAGCGAGGCTGGAGGGCTGGGCGTAATCGCAGCGGGTAATATGCCTGCAGACGCGCTGCGCTCCCAGATTGATCGGATCCGCGGGCTGACACAAAAGCCTTTCGGCGTCAACGTCATGCTTCTGAGCCCGTATGCCCCAGAGGTATCGGAAATGCTGGCGGGAGAAGAGGTACCTGTCATTATCACCGGCGCCGGCGACCCCGCGCGCTATGTGGATGCCTGGAAGCGCCGGGGAAGCCATGTGCTGGCGGTGGTCGCCAGCACCGCGCTGGCCCGCAGGCTGTCTAGCGCGGGCGTGGACGCGCTCATCGCCGAGGGAAGTGAGGCCGGGGGCCACATCGGAGAGTTGACGACGATGGCGCTTGTGCCGGGTATAGTGGACGCGGTGGAGCTTCCGGTCGTAGCAGCCGGAGGCATATGCGACGCGCGCACCGTGGCGGCGGCCTTTTGCCTGGGTGCGCGGGGCGTGCAGGTGGGTACCCGCTTCATCGTCGCCAACGAGTGCGCCGTCCACGAGAACTACAAAAACTCCGTGCTGGAGGCCCGGGACATCGACTCCAAGGTTACCGGCCGCGTCACGGGACACCCGGTGCGCGTACTGCGCAACAAACTGGTACGGCAGATGCTACGGGAGGAGTACGAGCCCGGCGGCGCCGCGCGGATCGAGGAAATGGGAACCGGCGCACTGAGACGGGCCGTCGTGGACGGCGACCGGGAGAGCGGCTCCTTCATGGCCGGACAGTGCGCCTACCGCATCGACCGCGCCCAGAGCGTGCGGGATATTATCGGCGAGCTCTTCGACGCGGCCGCGCTCGGAGAGATTCGCCGGGAGCTGGGGAGGGATCTTCCGTGACGGATATCGGATTCCTCTTTCCCGGACAGGGCGCGCAGACAGCGGGGATGGGGGAGGAGCTGTACCGTTCGGACGCGGCGTTTCGAGACACGTTCGACGCCGTGTGCGAGGCCGTCTCGATGGACCTGCGGGCCGTTTGCTTTAAGGGGGAGCGTATTGACGAGACCGCGTTCACGCAGCCTGCTCTCTACGCCGTGTCGGTATCGACGCTTATGTCGCTGCGCGCGGCGGGCGTAGTCCCAGCGCGGTGCGCCGGGCTTTCGCTGGGCGAATACGCGGCGCTTGCGGCGGCGGGCGCGTTGGACATCATGACGGGCGCGAGGCTCGTGCGCCGACGCGGAGAGCTCATGGGTAGGATGGACGGCGCCGGAGGACTGGCGGTGGCGGCAGGCCTGCCGCGGGAGCGGGTCTGCGAGCTCGTTGAGCGGCACTTTGCCGGACGGCGGCTGTATCTGGCTAACGACAATCTGCCCGCCCAGCAGGTGGTAGGCGGGGAGACAGAACTACTCGATGAATTTTGCCGACTGGCGCTTGAGGCCGGTGCGGCGCTGGCGCGTCCGCTCAATACGAGCGGTCCATTCCATACGCCGATGATGCGCGGAGCCGGAGACGAACTGCTATCATTCATGAATAATAATATTGTGTTCTCTGCTGCGTCCGTTACGGTGTACTCGAACGTACTGGGCGCGCCCTACGGCGCGGAAGACGACATCGCGGCGCTCCTTGCGCGTCAGGTCTATGAGCAGGTCCGGTGGCGGGAGTGCCTGGAGGGCATGATGGCCTCAGACAGACTCCTCGAGGTGGGACCGGGCAGCACGCTGGGCGGCATGGCTCGGCGGATGGACAGGCGCAAACCCTGTCTGCCGGTATGCACTCCGGCGGGGCTGGAGGCTGCCGCGGCGCTCGTGAACCGAAAGGAAGGCGTATCATGACAACCGAAACAACGGCCATTGTTACCGGCAGCTCGGGCGGTATCGGACAAGCCGTCGCGCTGGAGCTTGCGGCGATGGGCATGCGGCTGGTGCTTCACTGCAACCGCAACGCCGACGCCGCGCAGGCGCTCAGACAGTGTATAGAGCAGGCGGGCGGCGAGGCGCACGTCTTTCAGGGCGATCTGACCGACTTTGGGCAGGCCGGAGCGCTGATGGATTTCGCGCTGGAGCGATACGGGCGTATAGACTGCCTTATCAACAACGCGGGCGTCACCCGCGACGGTCTTATTATGGCGATGCCCGAGGAGGATTTCGACCGGGTCATCGATATCAATCTTAAAAGCTGCTGGAGCTGTATCCGGCACGCCTCGCGCCACATGCTGCGGCAGCGCGGGGGAGTCATCGTCAATATCGCGTCGGTCATCGGCATTACCGGCAACGCGGGTCAGACCAATTATGCGGCATCCAAGGCCGGTATCATCGGGCTGACTAATTCCTGCGCGCGGGAGTTCGCGCGGCGGGGCGTACGCGTCAACGCGGTCGCTCCCGGATACGTCGATACCGACATGACGCGGGGCCTTTCCGACAAGGTTCGCGAGGAGATACGCTCGAAGATCGCGCTGGGCCGCCTGGGCGTTCCAGAGGATGTGGCGGGCGTCGTGGGCTTTCTCTGCTCTGCGCGGGCCGGGTATATCACCGGGCAGGTGATCCTGGTGGACGGAGGCATGGTCATATGATGGGTAATATATCGGGAGGAGTAATATGGGCAGTGTAGCCATTACGGGCATGGGCGTCATATCCCCGGTCGGCAATTCGCTCGAAGCGCTTACCGCGGCCATACGCGACGGCGTATGCGGCATCGCCCGGCCCAGAGGTTTTAGTTCGGAAGTAACCGGTATCTACGCGGCTGGGGAAGTCGCTGATTTTGACGCGGCAAAGTATATGAACCGGCGCGAGCTGCGCAGGATGGATCGGTTCGCGCAGTTTGCCTACACGGCGGCTCGGGACGCTTTCGCGATGGCGGGGCTGGACGGCGCGGCTTTTGATCCGTGGCGGGCCGGTATCGTGCTGGCAAGCGGCATGGGCGGCCTCGATACCGTGCTCACGGAGCATGAGAAAATGCTGCGCGAAGGCCCGGAAGGTGTGTCCCCGCTCTTTATACCCAAGTGTATCATCAACGGCGCCGCGGGCGCTATCAGCATAGCGCTGGGACTACAAGGCGGAGGGTACGGCGTTGTTACAGCCTGCGCCTCGGGAACCGACGCGATCGGCCAGGGATACCGGCTTGTGCGCGGCGGCGTGATGGATATCGTGCTGGCCGGGGGCGTTGAGAGCGTCATGAACGATCTGGCGGTGCTGGGGTTCGCCAATATGGGCGCGCTGAGCACGCAGCGCGACCCCAGGCTCGCTTGCCGTCCCTTCGACCGAGAGCGGGACGGATTCGTCATGGGCGAGGGCGCGGGCTTCATGGTTCTGGAGGACCGGGAGCACGCCCTGCGGCGAGGTGCGCGGATACTGGGCAGCATCGCGGGGTACGCGCACACGAGCGACGCCTATCATATCACCGCGCCCGAGCCAACCGGCGAGGGGGCCGTTATGTCAATGAGGATGGCGATGCGGGAGGGAGGCGTGAGCCCGGACGACATCGGCTATATCAACGCGCACGGAACCAGCACGACGCTTAACGACAAGGTGGAGACGCTGGCTATCCGCAGATGCTTCGAGGGGAGCGCCCGCCAGCCGCTGGTCAGCTCCACCAAGTCGATGACTGGGCATCTCTTAGGCGCGGCCGGCGCGGTCGAGGCGATATTCACGGCGCTATCGCTCAGCGAAGGCCTTTTCCCGGCGACGCTGGGCCTTCGCGATGTTGACGAGGAATGCGCGCTCAATCATATAATCGACAAACCCGCCAAGGAGCGCTCGGCGTATGCGCTGTCGAATTCGCTGGGGTTTGGCGGGCATAACAGCACGCTGCTAATCGCCGCGCAATAGGAGGAACGCACAATGCTGACGTTGGAGGAGATTAAGCGAATACTGCCCCACAGAGAGCCCTTTCTCATGATAGACCGCATCACAGAGCTGACGCCCGGCATATCGGCCCGGGGCGTCAAAGCGGTTAGCGCGAACGAATGGTTTTTTCAGGGGCATTTCCATGAGGAAAAAATCATGCCAGGCGTGCTCATCGTGGAGAGCATGGCCCAGGTGGGCGCGGTCGCCATACTGACGAAGCCCGAATGCCGGGGCCTTATCGCGCTGCTTGGAAGCATCCGCAAAGCGCGGTTCCACAAGTCGGTCCGGCCCGGCGACCTCATTATGATTCGAACCGAGATCACCGCCTGGAAGGATGGCTTCGGCACCGGGCAGGCCGAGGCGCTCGTGGACGGGGAGCGGGCGGCGAGCACCGAGCTCGTGTTCCGCGTGCAGCCCCGGGAGGACTGATACGAGTCCGCATACGGGTTTGGGTGATCCTCCATTCCAGGTCCATGGGCAAAAGGGGGATTGTCGATTCGCCCCGAATCATGTATCATATGCCCTGAAGGGCAGGGACATCCGGGAGGAGGAAGCTCAATTGGCCGACAACCAATGCAGGGAAATGATCAACCAGCTGCTCAAGGATGTTTTCTATAACATACTGGACATCCAGCAGGCTTCAATTGCCAGTCTGACCAAGCGCAAACTGACCGTCCACGAGCTGCATGTTCTTGAGGCAATCGAGAATGCCGACCCGTGCACGATGGGAACGGTGGCGTCTCTGCTGGGCGTGCAGACCTCTACGCTGACTGTTTCGGTAAACCGCCTCGTAAAGAAAAACATGGTCAGAAGAAGCCGGGACGAGGGCGACCGCAGAAAGGTTTTTCTGGAGCTCACCGATGAGGGCAGGCACTACAACCGCTGTCACAGAGAATTTCATGAGGAGATGGTCAGCGCCGTCGTCGATGAGTTCGGCATCGCGGACTATCCCGAGCTCGTCCGCGGCCTGACAGCGCTGCGCGGCTTCTTCAGATCCCGGTACGCAGGGCTCCTGTAGACGGGGGATGGGCTCAATGCAGGATATCGCAGGTGAGATTAAAGATCTCAAAGAGAAGAAAAACGCGATCATACTCGCGCACTCGTATCAGATACCCGAGGTACAGCAAATTGCCGACTTCGTGGGCGATTCTTTCGCGCTGAGCCGCGAAACACGCGACAGCGACGCGGATATGCTCGTATTCTGCGGGGTGCGGTTCATGGCCGAGAGCGCGAAGATACTAAGCCCCGACAAAAAGGTGCTGCTACCGGTTTTGGACGCGGGATGCCCGATGGCAGATATGGTTACGCCCGAGGACATACGCCGTCTGCGCGCGCAGCACCCCGGCGCGGCGGTCGTCTGCTATATCAATTCCAGCGCGGCGGTGAAGGCCGAGTGCGACATCTGCTGCACGTCCTCAAACGCGGTGCGCGTCGTGCGCTCGCTGCCGCAGCGGGACATAGTGTTCGTGCCTGACCGGAATCTCGGGCAGTACGTGGCCGGGCAGGTTCCCGAAAAGAGGATCATACTGTACGCCGGATATTGCCCCGTTCATAACCGTACTACGCCGGGGCAGGCGCGGGCCGCTCGAGCCGCCCACCCGGAGGCGCTGCTGCTCGTGCATCCCGAATGCCCCCGCGAGGTGACCCAACTGGCGGACTATGTGGACAGCACCGCCGGAATCGTCGAATACGCGAAACGCTCCGACAGGCGGGAGTTCATCATCGGTACCGAGATAGGCATATTCCACGCTCTCACACGGGATAACCCCGACAAGGTGTTCCATCCTCTCGTACCTGATTTCATGTGTCCCGAC
>JAAYXU010000097.1 GCA_012515725.1 Clostridiales bacterium
GGACTCGAACCCACGGCCACCGGTTTAGGAAACCGATGCTCTATCCAACTGAGCTACAGAAGCAAATCCGCGACTATATCGTAACGGAATTTGACAAATTACGCAAGTCCCAACATATGGAATGAAAAACGCTCAGTTTACACCATATATTGATGGAATGTGTCGAAATACGCCGCGGCAGACGCGAGGCGCGAAGTCAAGGGATCGGAAACAGCTGGTTCATACCCGCGTGCTCGGCGGTCTGTCAGTAGTAAACGGGGTCTTCCCCCCCGCCGCGGGCAATATAGAGCGCCTGATCGGCGCGCTCCAGCACATCTCGGAATGTCATGTCGTCGCGGCTCACGACCGTGTACCCGATCGAGAACGATCCCGCTCCACCCCCCACAGGATGAATGCGTTCCTCGCCGCTCAGGCGCTGGGCGATGCGCCGTGCCGCCTCGGGTCCCGCGTCCATGAGAAGCAGCGCGAATTCCTGCCCGGCGAGCTGGGCTATAATGTCGTCGCGGCGTATCGACTGCCGCAGGCGGCGCACGATCCACTCGGTTTGCTCGCGGTCATTAAGGCCCGACGCCCTCGCCGGGGCGGCGTCTATGGCCAGAAGCGAAAAACGGCGGCCCGCCTGAAATATCTGCTGGCCCCGCTCGACGAACTCGGAGCGGCTCAGCACCGGCACCGGTACGAGCGGCGAGAGGCGCGCAAACCTGCTGATGTCCTGTATGTAGCCCGTCGTCGGGCTCTCGGGATGGAGGGCGGGAAGCACGGTCAAACAAAAAGCCGACTCCGCGCCGGTGAAGGACAGCATGATCTCCGAGGCTATCCCCCGCGCATCGGACTCGAGTATTTCGTTCCACTCATATTGCGGATAGCGATCCGTCCACTCATCAAGGGAAAGCGTCTCCCCGCTAATCCCTAAGAGATCACGGCCAGCCGCGTCGAACGTCAGCGTCTGTTCGTGCGGATCGTAGCACCAGCGCCCTATGCGCAGCGCGCGCAATTCGTCATTATTCATATGCGGCCTTTCGTTGCGTGAATCGGAATGCCCTGATTGTACATGTTTGCGTCCTGTGCGTCAATGGATGGGAAACGCGCACGTGCTGACAGAAGCGGGCGGCCGAGCCGCGGAACCGATAGGACTAATACAATATTAGTTTTCGACTGGCGCGGCGCGGTAATCGGAAGCGCGATGCTCGCTCTGGACAGGTTCTTCGGTTAGCTGGGCCGGACTAATAAAAAAACTGCCGACAACGCATCATTGCTCGCGCAGCGCCTGCCCCACGACGCAGCCGATTACCTCTGCCATGCGCACGAATCCCGCGTCGTTGGGATGGACGCCGTCCACCGTGCAGCAGTCTCTGTTCTCGTCCTTGAAAAGGCCGTATCCGTCGACAAAGTATACATGCCGGTCTCCGCCGCGCACGGCGCGAATGTATGTGGAGTATATCACATCCCGGCGCAGTATGCTTTCGCGGGCGTCATACTCGAAATTCGGCTTTGATACGAAAATAACGGGTATATTGCTGTTTTTGTCCCGGAATTTTTGAAACAGCCGCTCATGGGTCGCCCCCAGATGCTCGACGCCCGACGCGTTGTAGTCGTAGTCGCATACGAACGCGCTGACGGAAAGCCCCGACATGTACTCGGCTATAACCTCCTCGCCCCGTGCGCTGCCCGAAAAACCAAGGTTTATATAGTCGCAGTCGAGTCTTCTCGAAATAATAGCCTGATAACTGTTGCCCGGACGCGAGGCGCAGCCGCCCTGCGTGATCGATGAGCCGTAATAAAGAACCGGCTTTTTTACTGTATACTGCGCGCCTTCGATCACCAAAGCTCCGCGCTCCAGCCCGATATACAGGCTATCCACGCTATTATACAGCGGGAAAATTTATGGTGACGCTCCGTTTCTGGGCATCGGGAAAATGGATGATCGACGCATACCCGTCCTTCATACCTACAGGCGGCATAAATGTTTTAAAATAAGTGCTGACGCCGTCCCTGTCAATATATAAATCAAATCCCGATGTGCCTGCCAGCGTCATATGGGGGAAGAGCGTGACCGACGGCATTA
>JAAYXU010000005.1 GCA_012515725.1 Clostridiales bacterium
AAATCTGCTGGTAGACGTCATATTTCTCCATGATCCCACTCCTCTTTTCCGGGCATAACTTCACGTTTACTAATATATATGAGAGGAAAGTGGAAATATGAAAAACCGGCCGGGCTTTCCGCGCGGCCGGAGTGACGATATGCGTTATTTTTTCGAGGGGTTCAGCCTCTTTTCCGTGCCGGTGAGCAGCCGCTTTATATTGCCCCGGTGCAGTATGAGCACCAGTATGCTGACTCCCAGCGCGAACCATCCAAAATGCGCAGGCCCGGGAAAGAGAAACGCGCCGACAGGGTAGAGTATGAATATGATGATAGTCCCAATAGAAACGATGCGGCTTATAAACATGATCGAAAAGTCTATCGCGAGCGCGGCAAGCGTGAGAAGAGGATTGAGAACCAGCAGCACGCCGCCCGACGAGGCTACGCACTTGCCGCCCCGGAAGCGCTCGAGTATCGGAAAGGCGTGCCCGAGGAGCACCGCGCCGCCCGCGACGTAAGCTCCCGTCTCCCTGGCCCACAAAAGGCCAATGAGCGTGGGCAGCGCGCCCTTTGCCATGTCGATGAGCAGTGTGATCACGCCCCACTTGACGCCCATAACGCGCAGCACGTTCGTGGATCCGGCGTTGCCGCTACCCTTTTCCCGGATATCGAATCCTCCGGCTTTCCGGCTGATGAATACCGCAGCCGATACGCTCCCGAGCATATAGGAGGCGACGGCAAGTATGACATATTGGACGATCGGATTCATGTTATTTGTCCCCTCCGGCTCCGGCAGCTGATGCGGATAGGCGTTCCGGTAAAATCGAATGTTTTTCTCAGATAGTTTTCCAGATACCGCATATATGAGACCGGCATAAGCTCCGCATTGTTAACGAAAAGCACGAAGGTCGGAGGCGCGACGTCGGCCTGTGTCGCGTAATAGATTCGAAGCCTTCGGCCCTTATCGGAGGGCGGCTCCACCGCGGCGGTCGCGTCTCCTATTACGTCGTTGAGTACGCCGGTCGGTACGCGGAATCGGGCTTTTTCATATACATCGCATATAAGCGGCAGCAGCCGCTGGTGGCGCTGTCCGGTTTTGCAGGATATATAGAGTATAGGGGCCCATGTCATGAAGGACAGCGCCGCATATACCCTGCGGGTGAATTCCGACATAGTATGGTCGTCCTTATCAATTAGATCCCATTTGTTAATGGCGATCACGACGGGCTTTCCCTCGTCCTCGATATACCCTGCGATCTTTGCGTCCTGATCGGTCACGCCCTCCGCGGCGTCGATCATGAGCACCGCTACGTCAGCGCGGCGCACCGCGGTCAGGGCGCGTATCACCGAATAGCGCTCCAGCGAATAGTCATCTATGCGGCTTTTCCGGCGCATACCGGCCGTGTCGATGATGACATAGTCCCGTCCGTCCCGCGTAAAAGCCGTATCGACGGCGTCGCGGGTCGTGCCGGGTATATCGCTGACGATCACGCGCTCTTCGCGCAGCAGCAGGTTGACGAGCGAGGACTTGCCGACGTTGGGCTTCCCTGTGACCGCGAAGCGCAGCGCCTCACTCTGCTCTCCCGCGTCCTCCTCACCAGGCAGCAGCGCGATGAGCGCGTCCAGCATCTCTCCAAGGCCCGTGCCCTGCGTCGAAGAAACCGG
>JAAYXU010000098.1 GCA_012515725.1 Clostridiales bacterium
ATGCGCCCCGGTAGATGAGCACCACGGTATAGCTGACCAGTGCGAAGATCGGTGTCAAAATGGCCTGCGTCACAATCCTCGCTGGCAGCAGCGCGATGTACGCTTTACCATTAATAAGCGATATCCAGAGCGTATTGAGAGCGGCCGAGTTTAGCAACTGCGAGATCGCTATACCGACGAGAAGCGGATAGACCGTCCTGAATTTGGACCAGTCAAACGAATAACGCATGTGCAGGCTCCGCCTGTTTCCTGTCTTTTCCCACCGGATACGGATATCCGATACGAAAAACGAGGGCAGCGCGCCCGACAGCGCGTATGTTAGCGTGAAACCGGGGAAGTAGGGGCCCGACGGAAAAATCAGCATTCCGATAAAATCCGAAAGCGCTCCTACCATGAACCCGGTAACCGGTCCGAAAAGTACGCCGGCAACGATGACGGGCACTAGTCCGAAGCTCAGGCGTACGCCGGGAATCCCTTCGATGGGAACCGTTACGGACATAAGCCGGGACAGCGCGATGCTCAGGGCGATGAACAGTCCCCCGAAAACAATCATACGAATGGAGTTTTTCTGATTCATGTTTATTCACCTCCCGTAGGGTTTCTATCATAGCAGATGAGAGGCTGCCTAACAAGAGCTCTTTGAAAGGATGTAAGTATATGTCGTTTGAGTTCATAAGCGCGGGTAAAATCGTATTCGGGTGCGGAAAGGCCGCCGCGCTGCCGTCGCTTTGCAGACCGCTTGGCCGCCATTTTCTCGTGGTGTCCGATAAAGCGCTGGATTCGACCGGCCTGCCCGGCCGCATATGCGACGCGCTTAATAGCTCCGGACTTAAGGTCACCGCGTTTCCCCGTGTTTCCGGGGAGCCCACGGTGGATCTCGTTGAGGAGGCCGTGGCGCTGGCCCGCACGAGCGGGTGCGACGCGACGCTGGGCGTAGGGGGCGGCAGCTCCATCGACACTGCCAAGGCGGCCGCCGCGATGCTGCAAAATACCGGAGACATCGTGGACTATCTGGAGGGCGTGGGCAAGGGGCTTGCGCTCGCGCGTGACCCCGCGCCGTTTGTTGCGGTCCCGACGACCGCGGGCACCGGGGCGGAGGTTACAAAGAACGCGGTCATCGCTTCCCACGAGCGGAAATTCAAGCGAAGCCTGCGCGACGAGCGGATGCTTGCGAACGTCGCGCTAGTGGACCCGGAGCTAACGGTGACGGCGCCGCCCGCGGTGACTGCCTACTCGGGCATGGATGCGCTGACCCAGCTCATCGAATCCTACGTGTCGAGAAAGTCCAATCTGATGACCGACGCGCTGGCCGAGAGCGGCATTGCGCGCGCGGCCCGCAGCTTGCGCCGTGCCTACCGTGACGGGGGCGATATTGACGCTCGCTCCGATATGGCGTACGCGAGCATGCTCAGCGGCCTGTGCCTGGCCAACAGCGGGTTGGGCGCGGATCATGGCATCGCTGCGGCGCTGGGCGCGTGCGCCGGCGTGCCTCACGGACTGGCTTGTGCGGTGCTGCTGCCCCATGTCATGGCCTACAACGCGCCGCACATCGGAGACAAGCTCCTGGTCATCGCGCGGCTTCTGACAGGCCGCTGCGATATTTCGGACAGCGATGCGATCAGGGCCGTGACCGACTCCCTTTATGAGCTGGCTCACGACCTCAATATCCCACCTGACTTCCGCGATCTGGGACTGGCCGGTCGCGGCGACGAGCTGCTGGCGGCCTGCTCCACATCCAGCATGAACGGAAATCCTGTCGATATGAGTAAGCAGGACGCGCTGGGCCTTATTAACAGCCTGCTGTGACCGCGAAGGAAAACGATGCGGTCCGTTTGTCTGCCGATGCTATGACTGGCTTTACCGACTGGTTGGAACAAACAATCCGCTAACTCCGTCAATGATTATTGAAAACGTTTTGGGAATACAATAATTTAGCCATAGAAAATTATTAATTCCGTGGTAGACTGCCATCATGAGAAAACATGGGACTAGTATTATGGATTTTATACGCAGAAGGTGGATTCTGCTGACCAGCCTTGCGCTGGCGGGAGCGCTCATCGCGGCTGGCGCGGCGGTGGCGCTGCAGATCATCATACCCCGGCGCGCCTTCGATCGGTCGCTCTTCGAGCGAAACCGACCCGGCGAGACGCCCACACCCGATTTCCCCGAATGGAAGGCTCTGGCGCTCCGCGATCTGGTGGAGGGGGGCGTCGCCCAACCGACAGACCGGCCTGTTGAGCCGCCTGTCGATTACGATTTCTCAAAAAACAGGATCAATATACTGGTGCTGGGCCTTGACTCGAGCGACGAGCGCGTCGCGGCCGGTATGAGCTTCAGAAGCGATACGATCATACTCGTTTCCGTCAATTTCACGGATAATACCGTCGATATGCTGTCGATCCCCCGCGACACATATACTGCGATATACAATAAGGATACCCGCAACAAGATCAACTCGGCCTTTTCGTTCGGGGGCGGCACAGCCAAAGACGGCTTCAAATACTCCATAAATACCGTGAGCGCATTCCTTGGCGGGGTACCGATCGACTACTATGTGGGCTTTGACATGAACGTCGTCAAGCAGGTCATCAACATCATGGGCGGGGTATGGTATGATGTGGATATCTCCTTTACGATGGCAGGTCGGCCGATGGGGACCGGTTACCAGCTGCTCAACGGGCAACAGGTGCTGGACTACTGCCGCTGGCGGTATTCGGCAGGCGGAGACATCGGGCGCATCGACCGCCAGCAGCGGATGCTGACGACGATCTTTCAGCAGCTCAAGTCCACCAAGCAAATAAAAAACATACCGGACATCTACGCGGCGATAACCGAAGGGCTCTATACCAATCTGGAAACCGTGCAGATCGCGGCCCTTGCTAACTTCATGCTGACGCTGGGCGTGGAAAACATCGACCGGCACACCGTGCAGGGCGAGAGCATGATGATGGACGATATCAGCTACTACGTCATAGACCAGCAAAAGAAGCAGCAGCTAATAAAGAAGATATTTGGCATAACGATCACCTACGATCCCGAGGAGGACGTCAACTACATTAAGCAGGAGCTGGAGCGCATCCGCAAGGAGCTGCAGGCTGCGATCACAGAAAGCCGCGCCCTGCAGGAA
>JAAYXU010000099.1 GCA_012515725.1 Clostridiales bacterium
GAGCCACAAGCCCGACTGGAGTATTTTTGATAAGTCTTACGTTCGCTCTGGGAGGCTTGACGGAACAAGGATGCTACTTAAGGCTTTGGGTACCGTTCGTGATACTGTTGCTTCTGCCTGATCTTTTGCCCAGAACAACTTGACACGATCCTCAAGCGGCAAATAGTTGCATTTGCCATCCCGGTATGGTATAATTCCGGTGCTATCGCTTCAGGAGGTTTATTTGCGATGAATTGGTATCAGATCGTAATGGATATCATACTGGTGCTGGCCAGTTTGTTTTTGATCGCCGTGGTTCTTTTGCAGCCCGGCAAGTCAGCGGGGCTGTCGGGCGCCATAACGGGCGGCGCGGAGACTTTTTTCGGCAAGCACAAGGCCCGCTCCTGGGAGGGAAAGCTGGTTACGCTGACGAAGGTCGCAACCGCGGTGCTTATGGTGCTTTCGCTGACGATGGTGATCGTGGATCGCTTCGTTGGCTGAATTCGATGGTTTTAATCCCCCGCTTTGCCGGCGGGGTTTTTTATTACTGGCGCAGGCGGGCGGCATAACAGGCCGAATAAGGAGGAATCATATATGAACCGCGAACAGGCGCTCACGCTAATGCGCAAGCGTATCGATAGACCGGCGCTCATCGCGTACAGCCCTGCGGCAGAGGCTGTCGTATGCGTACCCGCGACGCGCTTTGGAAAGGATACAGGGCGGCGGGCGCTGGCGGGGTTGCTGCAGAAGGAAATCGCAGGGGAGCTGGGATAGTGAGGAACCCGACCGATCTTAACGAACTGACGCTCGGAGAGGAGATCAAGTATAAGGGACGCATATTTCGCGTCGTTCAGTACCGAATGCGTATGCCCGACGGACGGGAGTCTCTACGGGACGTGGTCGAATGCCCCAACGCGGTCGCGGTGGTGGCGGTCGACAACGATTCGCGCGTAGTGATGGTGCGCCAGTTCCGGCGCTCGGCCGACGCGGTGCTGCTCGAGCTGCCCGCCGGAAAGATGGAGCCGGGCGAAAAGCCGTCGGACGCGGCCCGGCGCGAGCTGGAGGAGGAAACCGGCTGTATCGCCCGGGACATGCGATACCTGTTCGCAGGACGCGTTTCGCCGGGCTATTCGACCGAGATAGTTCATATTTTCCTGGCCACGGGCCTGGCGGCGGGCCGCGCACATCCCGACGAAAACGAATTCCTCCATGTGGAGCGCATACCGCTGACAGAGATGATCGGGCATGTGATGGAGGGCGATATCGACGACGGCAAGACCATCGCGGGTATACTGGCGGCGGCCCGTATACTGGACGAGTCCGATAAGGAGCACTGAGTTATGGAGCATGAGATTGAGAGGGCGCTGATTAAATGGCAGGGGCGGCCACCCGGAGACTTCGAGCTGGCCGACGCGCTTCACCCGCCCGACCGCGGGGAGTTTTACGATCTGCTGGAAAAAATGAGAATAGAGGGGCGGCTGGTGCGGACTCGGCGGGGCGGCTGGACGCTGCCCCGGCAGATCGGCATGGCCGCAGGAAAGGTGCAGCGCCATTCGCGCGGCTTTGCATTCCTTATACAGGACGATCCGGACGAAGAGGATATATTTATACCCGCCGCGCAACTGAATGGCGCGATGCACGGCGACCGGGTGCTCGTCACGCTGGGCCGCGGCGAGCGCGGCGACCGCCGAGCCGAGGCGGAGGTGCGCGAGGTGCTCTCCCACGGGCGCTCCCGGATCGTGGGGCTATTTGAGGCGAGCGACTCAGGCGGCTATGTCACGCCCGACGACACTCGCATAGGCATGGACCTGTTCATTCCCCGCCACGCACAGGGCGGCGCGCAAAGCGGCATGAAGGTAGTCGCGGAGATTACGCGCTGGCCTGAGGGACAGCGCGGCCCGGCGGGCCGGGTCATCGAGGTGCTTGGTTCGGCCGCGGATGTGGGCGTTGACATACTTTCCATCATACGCGAGATGGGACTGCCCGACAGGTTTCCCGAGCGGGTGCTGCGCGAGGCTGAGCGCATACCGCAGACCGTGCAGCCTAAAGCAATCGAGGGACGCCTGGATCTGCGCGGGCAGGTCGTATTTACGATCGACGGGGCCGACGCTAAGGATCTCGACGACGCGGTTTCGGTCGAGCCGCTCCCGGGAGACGGATGGCGGCTGGGCGTGCACATCGCCGACGTATCCAGCTATGTGCGGCCCGGTACGGCGCTCGACGAGGAAGCTTTCGCCCGCGGCACCAGCGTGTATCTTGTGGACCGTGTGGTACCGATGCTGCCCGAGGCGCTAAGCAACGGCATCTGTTCGCTGAACCCGGGAGTTGACCGGCTCACGCTTTCGTGCGTCATGGACATTACTCCCAGCGGCGAGGTAAAGGATTTCGCGGTGTCGGAGAGCGTTATCCGAAGCGCTGCGCACATGACGTACGACGACGTGAACCGGGTGCTGGACGCGAACCCCGACGCCTGTCGGGAATATGACACGCTAGCCCCGCACTTTACCCAAATGGCGCGTCTGGCCCAGGCACTCAATGCCCGCAGAATGAAGCGGGGCAGCCTGGAACTTGATATAGATGAGGCGTATATCGAGGTAGACGACGAGGGGAAACCCGTCAACATCACGCCTCGGGAACGGGGCGCGTCCCACCGGATGATAGAGGAATTCATGCTGTGCGCCAACGAGACGGTAGCGGCGTGGCTGTGGAATATGGGAATGCCCGCGGTCTACCGCATACACGAGAATCCCGATCCGGATAAGATGAAGGAGCTTGCGCTTTTTGCGGAATTTCTCGGCCATCGCCTCAGTGTGCGGCCCGGAGATGTGCAGCCCGGAGACATGCAGGCGCTGCTGCGCTCCGCCCACAACACGCCCGAGGAAAATATACTGAGCCGCATTGTGCTGCGCAGCATGCGCAAGGCAAGGTACAGCCCTGAGAATAAGGGGCATTTCGGGCTTGCGGCGGCCAATTACTGCCATTTCACTTCTCCGATCCGCCGTTACCCAGACCTTTTCGTGCACAGGGTAGTTCACGCGGTGCTGGCGGGATCGATTACCCCTTCCTGGCTCGAGGCGCAGGCTGTGCGCGCGGCTGAGGCCGCGAGGCAGAGCTCCGAGCGCGAGATCGCCGCGCAGGAGGCCGAGCGGGCCGCGGACGACCTCAAGATGACCGAGTACATGAGCAAGCACGTCGGAGAGGTGTTCGACGCTATCATATCGGGCGTCACCGAGTTCGGGCTGTTCGTGGAGCTTCCATCCACGGTGGAAGGGCTGGTGCGTATGACCAGCCTGGACGACGACTATTACATATATGACGAAAAGCGCTACTGTCTGACCGGACGGCGTACCCGGCGCACGTACCGGCTGGGCGATCCGGTTCAGGTCGAGTGTATGGGGACCGATCTGGCGCAGCGAAGAATTGAGTTCGAGATGGCCGACTGACACGGGAAGGGCGGGGGCTTCACCACGGTCAGCAGCGCGTATTTTTAAAATCTTTGTGAACGCGCGCGCCGCGTTTGTAAATTGGCGGGGCGGATGCTATAATGATGTATACAGATAACCATGCCCCAAAAGGAGGAATCGGAATGATAAGAAAAGCTGTTGCGCCAGTCCTTTTAACCCTGACGCTGCTGTCGGCGGCGCTTCTTTTGAGCGGCTGTTTCAGTCAGGTCATATACGGCACATGGCAGTTCAAGTATACTTCCTACGCCAATGGCTCCGAGCAGACCGACGCGATGTTTCCGATGGTGTTCGACGTGCGGAAAAACGGGGAGATATATCTGCTGGATACGCTGTTTGCGACGTTCAAGCGGGAAAAGAACCTCTTTACCGTGACGTTTGTGGACGATGACGCCGAGGAGCCGGAGGTCATCACCGGAGCCTACGAGGTGGAGACGACCAGCGAGGGGACATTCCTGTACATCTATCCGGACGACCAGAACATCATGTATACGCTGGTCAGGGTGTCGAAGGACTCGAATCCCGCGCCCTGAGGCGCGGCGTACTGTAAAACAAGGGGCGGGCAGCCCCGTTTTTCATATAGGGAGGACGCGATGAGCGGACACAGAGAGGACTTTTCGTTTCATGGCTTAGGTGAATTAATCGATAAGACGCGGGAACTCGGGCTTCAGCTTCCCTTTTGCGAGGATCTTTCGCCGCTTGCGCGGCCGGTTACCCTGGGGAGTCGGACCGCTCCAAACCGGCTGGCCGTCCATCCGATGGAGGGCTGCGACGGCACTGCGGACGGCAGTCCCGGCGAGCTCACGATCAGGCGGTACGACCGCTTCGCCGACGGCGGCGCGGGCCTTATTTGGCTGGAGGCGGTATCGGTTTGCCGCGAGGGGCGCGCGAATCCGCGTCAGCTTCACATTAATAATGATAACTGGGAGGATTTCGCGCGGCTGGCCCAGCGCATCCGGCAGCGGGCGCGCGCGGCCTGGGGCGGCGAGCCGCTGCTCATAATGCAGCTAACGCATTCGGGGCGCTTCTCCCGTCCCGAACCCGGCCCGCTGCGGCCCGTGCTGGCATACCACAGCGAGCCGCTCGACAGTAAGTACGGCATCGACGCCGACGCGCCGCTCGTTACAGACGCGGAGCTTCAACGTCTGGAGCAGGAGTTCGCGCGCGCCGCGGCGCTGGCAAAAAAGGCCGGATTCGACGGAGTGGACATAAAAGGCTGCCACAGGTATCTTAATTCGTCGCTCTTATCGGCCCACGATCGGCCCGGCGGGTACGGCGGCTCCTTCGAAAACCGGACGCGCTTTTTCCGCAACCTGGTCGCGGGAGCCCGCCAGGCTACGGGCGGGGAGTTTCTAGTGACCACGCGCATCAATCTCTACGACGGGATCGAGCCCTGGCCCAAAGCCTGGGGTATGGACGAGAGCGATCCGGGCCGCCCCGACCTGACCGAGCCTGTCCGGCTTCTTCACGAGTTCGCGCAAGGGGGTATGGCGCTCGTCAATGTCACGATGGGCTCTCCCTATTTTAATCCACACGTTAACCGTCCCTTCAACAGGGGCGAGTACGCGCCTCCCGAGCATCCGCTTACCGGGGTCGCGCGCATGATGGAGGGCGCGCGCGGCGTCCGCGCCGCGATCCCGCAGCTTGGCACCATCGCGACCGGCTACTCGTACCTGCGGCAGTTCGCGCCGTATCTGGCCGCCGGTATGGTGCGTGACGACTGGACGACGCTTGCGGGCTTTGGACGGATGGCGTTCGCGTATCCGGACTTCGCGCGGGATATTCTTACGCGGGGCGAGCTTAATTCCGCAAAGGTCTGCATTGCGTGCAGCATGTGCACGACGCTCATGCGTATGGGCGGAACGGCCGGCTGTCCTGTGCGCGACGCGGGCGTATACGCGAAAATACTTAGCGATCTTATCCGCAAAGGGGCGCAGCCATGAAAACCGCTTTTGTAACAGGGGGGACGCGGGGTATCGGCCTGGCGATCGCCGGGGCGCTGCTGGACGCGGGCTGGGAGGTTGCCATTACGGGCCGCTCCCCGCTCTCACGGGTAGCCAACACGCTGGACGCGCTTGGGGCGCGCGGCCCGGTCAGCTATTTTCCCTCCGACGCAGCCGACATCGACGCAGCCCGCTCGGCGCTTGAGTCCGCGGCCGGGCGCTGGGGAAGACTCGATATGCTTGTCAATAACGCCGGTATGGCCCCCGAGACGCGCTCCGACCTGTTGGAAACCGCTCCGGGCAGCTTTGACCGGGTCATGGCCGTCAATCTGCGCGGTCCGTTCTTCCTGTGTCAGGCGGCGGCGCGGATCATGCTCAGGGCGCTGCCCCGCGTAGAGGACTACCGTCCTCGCATCGTCAATATAGGCTCGGTATCGGCCTACACCACCTCGGTCAACAGGGGCGAGTACTGCGTGTCCAAGGCGGGGCTGTCGATGGTCACGGCGCTGTTTGCCGACAGGCTGGCACAGGCGAACATACCGGTATTCGAGATCCGTCCGGGCATCATCCGTACCGACATGACAGAGGCGGTAGCCGAGCGCTATGACCGGCTGATCGCCGAGGGACTCACGCCGATCAGGCGCTGGGGACAGCCCGGCGACGTGGCCGCGGCGGTGCTGTGCTGCGCGTCGGGACAGCTCGATTTCTCCACCGGACAGGTTATAAACGTAGACGGCGGATTCCATATGCGCAGGCTCTAGCATATCTGGCGAAGGAAATGAATATGGCACTCATGAAAAAAAGTTTTCTGGTCGCGCTGGCGGCGGCGCTCGCGCTCTCAGGATGCGCCGCGTCCGCCGATATCGCGGGCGACTACGAGGCCGCGGCGGTTGTCGAAGGATTTCCGAGCCATATGATGCTCACGCAGGGCGCGGACGCCTACCTGGACGGCGAGGCGGGAAGCTGGAGCGCCGACGAGCGAGGGAGACTCACGCTGACGCTACCCGAGGGCAGCCTCCGGTATACATGGCGACGCGATGGGTTCTGGCTCATAGTGAGCGACGAAGACGGCAGGGAGTGCCGTTACGCCGACGCCGCGTCCTTCGTGTCGGATGAATCGGCCGCAGCGCTTGCGGGCTGGTGGATCGACGACCTCGGTATGCTGATACTCCGACTGGACGCGGGGGGCGAGGGGATTCTATCCGAGTCCGATATCAGTACGCAGACCGCGCTCAGTTGGCAGGCCCGCGAGGGCGTACTGCGCTTTGAATACGCGGATCCGGAGGGAACTTCGTTCGAGTATCTGCGGTATGATACACCTGAAAGCGGCATCCTGCGGTTCTGCGCGTATCCGGAATCGCCTGACGGGGATTCGGCAATCGTCATGCGGT
Organism: Clostridiales bacterium; assembly: GCA_012515725.1. Taxonomy (GTDB): domain Bacteria; phylum Bacillota; class Clostridia; order Christensenellales; family UMGS416; genus JAAYXU01. The sequence goes on from JAAYXU010000099.1 coordinate 6,775, forward strand.
CGCCCGATCCCAGCGCGGCGCTTCGGGGCGAGTACCGGGCGATCAGCGCGGGCGTGGACGGGGAGCTTGCGGCCAGGTCGATGGTTCTTTCGCCCGATGGCGGGCTGCTTCTGGACGGAAGGCAGGGCGAGTGGATCCATTTTGAGGGCGGGGTAACGGTCGTCACGCTGGACGGCGTGTATACGCCGGTGCTGATGGCCGATCAGGGCGAAACCCTGCTGACGCTGGAAACGTATTCGGGCGCAAGCCTGCTGTGGGCGCGGGAGGATACGTTCGCCGCCAGTCCCGCGGCGGCCGCCGCGCTGACAGGAACATGGGCGGGCGATGACTGCGCGCTTACGCTCCATCCCGACGGCGGCATCAGCCTGAACGAGCATGGTGGGGCAACCCAGGGCGCGGCCTTGGTATCGGAGAGCCTCATACGCATTGAAAACGGGGATACCGTCGAATATATCTGCTATACTCTTGAGGAGGAAGGCGTCCGGATCGGAAGAGGATCGGCCGCGTTGGGCGAACCCGATACCTGGCCGCTGCTGACGCCGCAGGAGTGATGAAAAAGAATCAAGCCCGCCGTCCCGTACTGCGTGCGATCGCGCTCATACTGCTGGCGGGAATACTGCTGGCGGGCGGAGTCAATGTGTACGTCTGCCTGCTGGGCGGCGCGTACTTCGCGGAGGCGCGGGAAGCCCCGCAGGCCGACGCGATCATCGTGCCGGGCGCGCTGGTGTGGGGCGACACGCCCTCCCATGTGCTGCGCGACAGGCTTGATACCGCGCTGGAGCTCTACGAGGCGGGCGTCTCCGACAGGATACTGGTCAGCGGCGACCACGGGCGCACGGGGTACGACGAGGTAAACGTGATGCGCGGCTATCTCATGGACCGCGGCGTGCCCGAGGAGCATATATTTATGGATCACGCGGGCTTTGACACATGGAACACTATGATCCGGGCGCGCGACATATTCTGTGTGGAGCGCTGCGTGATCGCGACCAATAAGTACCACCTATTTCGCGCGGTCTATCTGGCGCGGCGGCTGGGAATCAAGGCGTGGGGCGTCTACTGCCAGGGATACATACCCGCCCAGATCGTATACTACCAGATTCGCGAAGCGGCGGCGCGCTGCAAGGATTTCCTGCTGGCCGAGATACTGCGCCCCGATCCGGTCTACGGCGGCGAGTCCATACCGATAAGCGGGGACGGTAGAGCCACCCAGGACGGGAAGAGCTGACAATGAAAGCGCAAACACTGTACGTCACCGATCTTGACGGCACGCTCCTCGACGAGCGGGGCCAGCTTCCCGCCGAGGCCGCAAACCTCTTACGGCCGCTTGCCGACGCAGGGGTGTCGCTGACCGTATGCACCGCCCGCTCCTGGGTCAGGGCCCGCCCGATCATCGAGGCGCTGGGCATCCGTCTTCCGGTCATACTGCATAACGGTGTCTTTGTCCGCGACATGGCGACGGGTGAGATGCTGCGGACCTGTCTTCTTAACAAGGAGCGCGCCGAAGAGCTTACTGAATTATTTGAGCAGGCAGGGGTGCGTCCGCTCGTGTACACGATCGACGACGCCGCGGAGTACCACGTGTATTATCCCGGATGCACGAACTATGCCCAGCGGCGGTATATCGAGGATCGTCTCCAGAAGAGAGACCCGCGCTTCCGGCTGGAGGGACGGGAGGGAAGCTGGCGCAGCGAGCGGCCGTTCTATGTAAACGCGATCGGCGAGCGAGAACGCCTTGCGCCCGTCGCGCGCGTGCTTACGGGGCGCGCCGACCTCACGGTTATTTTTTCAGAGGACATATACGCGCCGGGCTGGTGGTGGCTCGAGGCCGTGGACCGGCAGGCGAACAAGGGCGCGGGCGTCCGCTTCGTGCGCGAACGCGTCGGGGCGGCACGTCTCGTATGCTTTGGCGACCAGCTCAATGATGTGCCGATGTTTAATGAAGCCGATCTGGCCGTCGCTGTGTCCAACGCGCATCCCGTGGCGCGAAAGGCCGCCGACCGCGTGATCGGAGCGGCGCGGGACAACGCGGTCGCCCGTTTCATTTTTTCATCGTTATCCCATATATAGTTGTTTCATCGCCCGATTCTGGGGTATTA
>JAAYXU010000006.1 GCA_012515725.1 Clostridiales bacterium
AGTATGCCGCCCTGCAGCGGCACAGGCGCGCCGTCCCCCAGCCGCTCCTGCGATACGGCCAGGCTGTAGCGTACGTTCCTTACCATGCAGCGGCCTCCTTTAGAGCGTTCTTAGCTTCTGCCATCCGGTCACGTCGAATCCGCGCAGCGTCATCTGCGTCGCGCCGTACCTATCGAACTCATCGGGGGAGAGCGCGTTCTCCTCATAGGCAAGCGCGTACTCGGGCAGGGCACGGCGTACGCGCTCTACGGCGTCCTCGTCTACGGCGTTTCCTATATTGCTCCCGCGAGCGAGTTTGCCCGCCGCGTCGGCCTCGATTACGGCGTCCTGTATCTTTGGATGGATCGTCATCTCAGCCCGCGCGCCCGCGAGCTCGCTTACCTGCATCGCGCACCGGAAGGCCGCAGGCATCACGATCTGCCGGTAGCCCCGCTCCTCAAAAAGGCGGCAGCAACGCTTGGCCACCGCCAGCGCGGCCCATTCGAGGTCGCCGACTGGCAGGCCGGTTCCCCGCTCCTCATTGAGCGCCTTCAGATAGTCCTGCAGCCGGCCCATCACGATAGCCGACGTGGAGGGCACGGGCGCGATTCCCGCTGCGCGGGCGCGCGCAGCGCCCCGCTCGTGGGCCTCTGCCGCCGCCGTCATCTGCGATACGGTGACGCATACGGTCGGGTTCGTGGGTATCCCGCGCGCGGCCAGCTCCTCCAGAACCCATATGCCGGCCTTGGTGCCGGGAATCTTGACCTTAATATTGGGGGCCCAGGACGCAAAGAGCAGCCCCATTTTGAGCATCGCGTCCGCGTCCCCGGAAAGCGACGGCTGTACCTGGGCGCGTATATAACCGTATTCGCCACGGCTCGACTCGTAGATATCCGTTAGCCGGGCGGCGATATGGCGGACGACGACGCCTATGCAGGCAACCGCCCGCTGGTCCCCGGGCCGGGCGGCACGTATGGCGTCCAGTCCGTACTCGAAAAGCTCGGGCGTCGCGGTCAGCGTCTCGTATGTGAGCGGCGGGTTCGACGTGCAGCCCACGGCACCGCTCGCCAGCGCAGCCTCCAGCTCGTCCATTTTCGCCGAATCGTTGCACCACTTTGTGGGTGTATTTTCGCTCATCCAGCGCAGGTATGCGTGATCTTTCATACTCCCCTCATTTCCGGGCGCTAGCCCATGAACATGCCGCCGTTTATGTCGATGACCGCGCCGGTTATGAAGCCCGCTGTATCTTGAGCGAGGAACGCGACCAGCGCCGCGATTTCTTCGGGCTCTCCGAGGCGTCCGACCGGTATCGAGCGCATGATGCGCTCCATCTGCTCGGCATTGAATCCCCGGATGATGTCGCTGCGGGTAGTGCCCGGGGCCACCGCGTTGACGGTTATGCCCTTGTCGGCCGTCTGTCTGGCCAGGCTCATAGTAAGGCCAATGAGCGCGGCCTTGGAGGTCGAGTAGGCGCATCCGGCGCTGACGCCACCCATGCGGCCCGACAGCGACGATATGCTGATGATGCGCCCCCAGCCCTGCCGGATCATCCACGGCAGCGCCTGCTGGGACGCGAATACCGCGCTTTTCACGTTAATGGCCATGACCCTGTCCCACTCGTCTTCGCGGAGCGCCTCGATCGAAGTGGCGCTCAGTATCCCGGCGTTATTTACGAGTATATCGATGCGGCCCAGTTTATCCGCCGCCTCCCGTACCATTTCGGCGACCTGCGCGGGAACCGACACGTCAACCGGTATGGCCAGCGCGCGGCCTCCTGATTCCTCGATTTCCCGCGCGACACGGCGAGCACCCTCGTCGTCGATGTCCGCGATGACCGTGGCGGCGCCCTGCCGCGACAGCGCCTGCGCGATAGCCCGCCCGATGCCCCGGGCCGCGCCGGTGATGATGGCTACCCGTTGTTCGCCCATGCTGTTCTCTCCCTCCGTTATTTGCGATCGGCCGCGCGTACCTCGACGTCGGCCAGTTTTTCATAGTATTTGACGATCGCGCTGTGGTCGAGCTGCCCGTGACCGTCGGCCCTGAGCCGCTCGAGTATCTCCATCGCGTAGGCCGTAAGCGGCAGCGGCGCGCCGACCGCGTGTCCGGTGTCCAGCGCGTTATTGAGGTCCTTGATATGCAGGTCGATCTTGAAGCCCGGCTTAAAGTTACCGGACATCACCATGGGCGCTTTGGCGTCGAGCACGGTACTTCCGGCCAGCCCGCCGCGTATCGCGCGGAATATGCTCTCCGGATCGACGCCCGCCATCGTGCCCAGCGTCAGCGCCTCGCTCATTGCCGCGATATTGAGCGCCACTATGATCTGGTTGGCGAGCTTGGTCGTGTTTCCCGCGCCCACGTCGCCGCACAGCACCGCGCTTGCGCCCATCTTGAGCAGCAGATCGTACACCCGCTCGAAATCCTCGCGCGCGCCGCCCGCCATGATGGAAAGAGTTCCGTCGATCGCCTTGGGCTCCCCGCCGCTTACAGGCGCGTCCAGCATCCGGACGCCTTTCTTAGCGCAGGCTTCCGCGATCTCCTTTGACGCGAGCGGCGCGATCGAGCTCATGTCGATAAGTATCGTACCCGGCGTGGCGCCCTCCAGCACGCCGCCCTCGTCCAGCACCGCTGCCTTGACGTGCGGCGAGTTGGGAAGCATCGTGATGACGACCTGGTTGCCTCGGGCGGCCTCAGAGGCGCTCGCGGCCCTGCGTGCCCCGGCCGCGCAGACCGCCTCCACGGGCTCAGGATTTATGTCATAGACCGTGAGCGTATATCCGGCCCGGATGAGGTTGAGCGCCATGGGCTTTCCCATGATTCCCAGTCCGATAAATCCAACCTTCATTCGTTATCCTCCTTCGGTTTGAGATTTTCAGAAAGTAATTTTACAGGGATACCCTATCACGCCATATTGTCGCTGTCAACCGTTTTACATACATCCGGAAACACTAGCGCCGCTGCGATATCCGGCCCGGTTCCGAGGTATGTGCCCTCCCTGATCGCCCGCCCCTTAAGCGCGGTGGTCATGCGCCCGGCGCAGCAGATTTCCGGCTTCCGGGCTTGACGACGGGGATACCCTGGCGGCACAGCGGGCAGTCCGCCGCGTCCCACGAAGCGATGTCCATCGATACGGCGGCCCTAAACGGTACGCCAAAGTCTACGGCTCCGCCGCTGCGGTCAACTATCGCACCCACGCCCACGGCCTGTGCTCCCGCCGCGCGCACCAGCGCGAGCACCTCCCGCACAGAGCCGCCGGTCGTAACGACGTCCTCCACGACCAGCACCCGCGACTCTTCGGGGATCGCGAACCCGCGCCGCAGCGTCATGACGCCGTCCACGCGCTCGGCAAAGAGGTTGCGCGCGCCCAGCTGCCGGGCGACCTCGTACGCCAGTATGATGCCGCCCAGCGCGGGCCCCGCGACGATGTCGATGGAGCTGTCCGCAAACAGCGACGCCAGCGCGGCGCACAGCGCCGCGCTGTGCCCGGGATGCTCGAAGAGCCGCGCGCACTGCATGTACCGGTCGCTGTGCCGGCCTGATGTGAGCAGGAAGTGTCCCTCCTGCATGACGCCCGTTTCCCGCAGTATGCCGATGATTTGCTGCTGATCCATGACTAGACCTCCAGTGCGCCGATGAGCGCGTTTACGTCGTCTATTTGGTGCTGGCGCATGTATTCGCCGATACCCTCGGCGATCCGAATGCACGCGTCGGGGTTAATGAGGTTCGCGGTTCCGGCCATTACGGCCCGGGCTCCGCACAGCAGGAACGCGACGGCGTCCTCGCCGGTCATGATGCCGCCCATGCCGATGACCGGTATCCGTACGGCCTGCGCCGCCTGCCAAACCATGCGCAGCGCCACCGGTCGGATCGCCGGTCCCGAAAGCCCGCCCACGATGTTCCCGAGGATCGGACGCCGGGTATGTATGTCGACGGC
>JAAYXU010000007.1 GCA_012515725.1 Clostridiales bacterium
CCTCCCTGTTTATTTCCTCGATCTTTCCTTCCCGTGAAAAGCTGTACCATCCGTCGTCGCTGACCACGATATGATCGGTGACCGGTATCCCTATCGTCGCCAGCGCGACCGCGACCCGCCGCGTGTAGCGGATGTCCTCGCACGAGGGCGCGGGATCGCCTCCCGGATGATTGTGCGCGAATATGACCTGGGCGGCATTGTACCGGAGGGCGGCCTCGACGACCAGACGTGGATGAACGATCGTCTCGTTGACCGTACCCTCGTGGAGCCTTGCCGCCTGAAGCAGCTGGCAGTTGTTATTTAGGCACAGTAGGTAAAACGTCTCGCGCGTGTGGCCCGCGAAAAGGTCGAGCGCGTACGCGCCGGTGACAGGAGCGCTGTCCAGCGTGATGTCGCCGTGAAGCCGGTCCATTCTGTACAGCCGCCACAGCTGCGGCATCATCGAAAGAAGAGCGGCGGTGTGCGTCCCCACGCCCGGCACTTTCATTAGCTCCTCGGGCCGGGCGTCCAGCACCGCGGACAGCGAGCCGAAGTGCCGTATAAGCTGATGGGCCAGCGGATTGGTATCTTTGCGCGGAATCGAGAAGTATAAGAGTATTTCGAGCGCCTGGTGGGGTTCGAGCCGCTCCAGTCCGTGGCTTAGAAATCGCCCGATCATGCGCTTGCGGTGTTCCTCGTGGATCGCCATCGTCAGCCTCTTTTAACTCTTTATCCTTTATTTCGACACAAATGCGGCCGTATCCTTCCAGGGCGGAAGCATTTGCTTACCGGCATTTGGCTGTGCTGCGTGACCGCTTTGTGTAGCAAATGCTTTCACTATACGTTCAGAACCTTATATTGACGCGCCCGCCGGGATAGGCTATACTCGTGTACGTAAACGTAAATGCGGGATATGGGCCGCCTGCGGGCAGGCGAGTCAAAGAAAAATGAGCGGGGGGATCGGTATCGCTATCACGAGCAAGGATCTGGCGGCGCTGTGCGGGGTTTCGCAGGGCACCGTAGACAGGGCGCTTCACAACAGGCCCGGCATCAGCCCTAAAACACGCGAGAAGATACTCGAAACGGCGGCGAGACTCGGATACCGGGTCGACCAGCGCGCGCGAAGCCTCGTAAAGGGAAGGACGATGACGCTGGGCGTTGTGCTCCCCGATCTTGAGAGACGATTTTTCTCGGAAATCGCGGGCTCCATAGAGGACAATGCGCGGCAGCGCGGGTATTTCATTTATTTGACGCTGACCCGCTGGGATCCCGACGAGGAATTCACATGCGTGGAGCGTCTGGCCGGTATGCAGGTCGACGCGCTGATCCTTTTCTCTGTCCGCGAGGATCCGCTCTACGAGAGCTATCTGGGCGGGCTTAGTATTCCGGTTATCACGGTCGGCAACCGCCTGTCGCAGGCTTTTCCGTTCGTCGGCATCGACGACTACGCCGCGGCCGGGGACGCCGTCGGCTATATACTTTCACGGGGATACCGGAGGATACTGTATCTGAGCCCGCCGCCTGCGCTGCATGATTCTGAGAACATATACGCCGCGAGCAGGCGGCTTGCGGGGTGTATCGACGCGCTGCGGCAAGCCGGCCGGGGCGTCGAATCGTGGATCGTGGACACTCCCGATTATCTTATGAAGCTGGACATGATCGGGTTTATCAGGGAGCGGCGGGCGGCGATACTGTGCTCTGGCGACCTTTATGCGCTTGAGGTCATGTACCATCTCGCGTCCCGCGGCGTGCGGATACCGTCCGAGGTCGGAGTCATGGGCTTTGAAGCGGTAGACATGCTCCGCCATGTCCGGCCCGCGCTCTCGAGTGTCGCCTTTCCTGCCGACAGGCTGGGCGCGCGCGCGGTGGATCTTGCGCTGCAGCGGATACACGGCCGCGAGGACTGGACAGACGCGATACTCGAGCACCGTATCGTCGAGGGGGAAACGCTCTGATCTTTTCCGCCGGGCGCTACAGGCTCCTGAATCCCTTGCCGATAATTTCCGAGGAATTTGTGATCGTGATAAAGGCGGCCGGATCGATCCTTCGTATGAAGTCGCGCAGCATGACCGCCTGCCCGCGCGATATGGCGGTGGTGATCACATACCGGGTCCGGTGGGAAAACGCGCCCTGGGCCTCATGGATCGTAGCGCCGCGGTGTATGCGCTCGATTATGAATCGCGCTATCTCCTCGTGCCTGTCGGATATGATGACAAAGCACTTTCGCACGTTGATGCTGTCGATGACTACGTCCACGAGCGTGGCGCGCAGCACGAGTCCCAGTATGCAGTAAAGCCCGGTTTCGACGCCGAATACCAGCATCGCGCCCAGCGTAATGAAAAAATCGGTGACAAGCAGCGCGTGGCCGATCGTGATGCGCGTATAGCGGCTGAGTATGAGCGCGAGTATATCGGTGCCCCCGGTTGACGCGTTCAGGTTAAATACGATGGCCGAGCCGACAGCCGGGAGCATGATCGCGAAGGCAAGCTCCAGCAGCCGCTCGTCGGTGAACGGCGCGGACAGCGGTATCGCCTCCTCGATAAGCCATGTATAGAGAGAGAGCAGAAATCCGGCGACCATGGTCCGGAGCGTAACGCTTTTACCCAGCGTGCCAAACGCCACCACGACGAGCGCGGCATTGATGACGGCCATGAATATTCCTACCCGCAGATGCGGCATGTACGACTGCGCGATGATCGCGGCGCCCGCTACGCCGCCCGTCGCGAATCGATTGGGCGACTTAAAAAGCGCGATGCCCAGCGCCATCAAAAAAAGCCCGGCGTTAATAAGACTCCATTCCCCGATGCGGCGGGGGGTAATGCCCGCGTACAGCCGCGCAAACGCGACCCTCAGTCTGTTAAAAGTCGATGCCATGCCGCGCTCCCCGTTCAAGAGATTACATGACGTATTATGGCACAGCGCACTTCCTTAAGATGCATCATTTCAGGTCTGCGGGGCAAAATGACCGCTCATTGGGTAATAATGGGTAAGCGTATGGATATCCGTACTCGCTCTGCTGTCATTTTTCGGTTTTCATTGGTAAATTTCTGTGGTACAATGCTTTTTGGATCGAAACGCAAGGAGGCTCCCGATGCGCATTAAAGATAATGAAACGCTGCTCTTTATCGGCGACTCGATCACCGACGCCGGGCGCGCCCGGCCCGTGGGCGAAGGCCGGGGACTGGGAAACGGTTATCCGCTGTTCGTGGACGCGCTGCTAACGAATTTCTATCCCGAAAAGCGGATCCGCGTGCTCAATACCGGCGTGAGCGGCGACACCGTGCGCCGCCTTGCCGACCGCTGGCAGCAGGACGTGCTCGATCACGCGCCCGACTGGGTATCGGTCATGATCGGCATCAACGACGTGTGGCGGCAGTTCGACCATCCGCTGGATCCGTCCTGCCATGTGTATCCCGAGGAATTCCGCGCCACGCTGGAGCGGCTCACCGCCGATACGATTCCCCGCGTCAGGGGAATGGCGCTGATGTCGCCCTTTTTCATCGAGCCCCGCCGCGACGACGCGATGCGCGCTCAGGTGGACGCCTACCGAACGATCGTAGCCGAGACGGCCCGCAAATACGGAGCGCTGTTCGCCGACACTCAGAGTTACTTCGACGCTATGCTCGCGCATCTGCCGTCGGAGTATCTGGCCGGCGATCGCGTCCACCCCGGTCACCTCGGGCATATGACCGCCGCCCGGGCATTCCTCGACGCCGTCGGCTTTGACTGGAGCCGCGCGCCGGGAGGAAGCAAATGAAACAATGCAGCCAGTGCGGAGCCGCTAACTCCGACGACGCGCTTTTCTGCTCCCAGTGCGGAGCACGCTACGAGCACGAGTATTCGGTTCCCGCCGTTCCCGAGGCGGACGCGTGGGATCCTTCCCGTGAGAGCGGGGACGGTATATTCAGTCCCGCATCGGACTCCCATCGGCAGCACGAGACTCCACAGAGCGTATATTCGCCGCCCGTGGACGCGCGCCAGCCCGTAGACAGGGGAAACAGCGCGCTGTGGCTGGCGCTCAACATCGCCATAGCGATACTGTGCTGCTGCACGCTTGTGGGCTCGATACCCGCCATCATAGGAATCGTGTTCGCGGGCATGGCTATATCCAAGGCCAACGCGGGGTACGCGGAAACCGCGCGGCAGTACGAGAGATGGGCGATGATATTGTTCTTCGCGGCGCTCGTGCTGGGGATAGTGATCTATGTGCTCTTTATCGCGACGGGGCAGTTCGGTCTTTCCAACCTGCCCGACTTCCGGGATTACGGCTTTGACTACAGCGAATGGTTCGACTACTGATACCGGCTCGCGCCGCGCGTTGGGTTGGGCCGCCGCGCTGACCGCGCTTAGCGTACTGACGGGAGGCATCGCGGCGCTCGCGCTCGGGCTGCCGCCATGCCTTTTCCATTCGCTGACCGGGCTCTACTGCCCCGGCTGCGGCATGACCCGCGCGCTGCGGTTGGCCTTCCGCGGCAATATATGGGCGTCTTTTGGGATGAATCCGCTCATGTATCTTATAGGCATTCCGCTTTGCCTGTGGCTTTTAGTCTGGGTCTCGCGGCGGCTCGGAGGCCGTCCGGCCCCGACTCTGCCCGCCTGGGCCGCCTGGGCGGCGCTGGCCGTACTCATCGTCTTTACCGTGCTGCGCAATATTCCGGGTCCGCCGTTTTGCTGGCTTGCGCCCGGGCCGCTCCCGTGACCGCGAAGGCGAACGGGCGGAAGTTCATAAAATAATAGTCACTCAACCGGGGAAGGTACATTTTGGGGAAGAAACGCATACAGGGCCGAAACACACTTCTTTCCGCACTGACGCTGGCGGTCGCGCTGACGCTCGCGGGCGCCTCGCACAGACCGTCCGGGGCGGACTGTGCGCCAGCTGCGCCGCCCGCGCAGCTGTGCGCGGTCGCGCGGAGCGTGTCGTTGCCCGCAGAGCCCAGGCACGTTCGCACACCCGTCCCCCATGCCCCCGACCCCACCCCCCGGCCCACACAGACGCCTGCGCCCGAGCCCACTTTGGCCCCCGTCGCGCTGTGGAGCGTCACGGTCGATCGCTCGGCACTGCGGGAAGGACCGGCAAAAAAACACCGTTGCCTTTTGCTGCTGGAGGAGGACGCGCTGGTGGAAGCGCTTCCGGGCGATGAGACGCCGGGCTGGCTCCATGTGCGCACCGCGCGGGGCCAGGAGGGGTATCTGGACGCCGCTCAGGCGCGGTTTTATCGTGCGCAGGCTTTCTCGCTGACCGAGGACGCGCCCGCCGGATGGGAGCGGCTGCCCCGCTGCGCCGTGCGCGACGCATACGACACAGGGCTTCGCTACCACACATATCTGGAGCCGCGCGGCAATATCGCCACAACCCTAGAGCCCGGCGAAACGGTCCATCTGATCGGCGCCACAGGCCAGTACTGCCATGTCGTGCGCGCCGCTACCGGGCAGACCGGTTACATGCTGTCGGCGGCGCTGGAGCCTATCGACTCGATCGTGGACTGGGAAATGGCGGGCGGCGTCGTGGGGTTTGACACTACCGCATACACATACGAGGAAATGCTGGAGGACATCGACGCGCTGGCCGCGCGGTATCCGCTGTGGCTTACGACGCCGTCCCGCGCGCGGTCGGCGCTGGGCCGCGATATCCCGATGCTGCGCCTGGGTGCGCAGAGCGCGCGCCACGCGCTGTTTATTAACGCGTCGATACACGGCCGGGAATTCGTCACGTCGATGCTGCTCATGGAGCAGCTCGAGTCGGCGCTCGCGGGGCTTGCCGCGTTCGGGCCGGAAGGGGACGCGCTGCGCGCGCTATATAGCCAGGTGGCGGTATATATGGTGCCAATGGCCAATCCCGACGGCGTCTCGATCAGTCAGTTCGGGCCCTCGTCGGTTCCCGAGGGAGCGTATCTGGACCAGATACTCGCATGGCGGCAGAGAGACTGTCCGCGCTTTGGCACGCAGTGGTATCATGACTATTTCCCGCTATGGAAATCCAACGCGGCCGGTGTGGACCTTAACCGGAACTTCGACGCCCGGTGGCAGAGATCAGCGTCCGCGCCCGAGCCAGGGCGGTACAACTACAAGGGCCCGGCGGCGCTCAGTGAGCCCGAGAGCCAGTTTCTGGCCCGGATCCTCGCGCAGTATGAGTTCCACGCTCATCTTTCCTACCATTCGTCGGGAAGGTTGCTATACTGGTACTTCTATCAGCAGGACAACCTGTACCGGAGCAGCTACGAGCTTGCGGGCGTACTGCGTCAGGTGACGGGCTACCGCCGCGCGACCATCGCCGAGAGCAAAATGAGCAGCGCGGGATTCAAGGACTATGCGGTAATGCAGTGTCTCATACCCGGTGTCACGGTCGAGATCGGAAGCGGGGAAACCCCTCTGGACCCGGAACAGTATCCGGTCATCTGGGAGAAATGCGGCGGCATCATGGAGACCGCGGCCCGCTGGGTTCTGGAGCAGTCGGCGGAGCAGCCGTAGGCCGGGCTACCTTCGCCATATGGCGGGAACGATGACCCGGTCGGATTCGTCGAGCCGCCTGCGCCTGCGAACGTACAGCCCCAGCAGCGCGGCGCAGTACGCGGCAAGCGCCGCAAAGCCTCCCAAATAGACCCAGCGCGGCCAGAAGGGCAGCGTGTTTCGTATGCCGTCGGGGGCGTACATGTATCCTGTCTCAAATACGATAAGCGCGCTGCACGCGACCAGTACCGCCCGGCACGACCACCGCGTCCACGGGTACAGCCATCCCCGCCCGCGGCTTTTCGTGCCTGTCGCGGCGGCCGCGGCGGTCATAGCCAGAAGCGTC
>JAAYXU010000100.1 GCA_012515725.1 Clostridiales bacterium
CATCGGCGCTTCGATAAAAAGAAGCTTTGTCTCCCCCAGATCGAGCGTGTCTCCGGTCTTGACCGGAACGAAGTTCCAGTCCTCATGGTAGTGGCCGCGGAGAGATTTGACCGCGTTAGCCGTGCAGTAGATAGGCGTCCCCGGTATTTCCCGCATCAGCGCGGGCAGCGCGCCGCTGTGGTCGATCTCGCCGTGATTGGCGATTATATAATCGATTTTGGCAAGATCGATCTCCTGCTTGAGCCGGTCGACAAACTCCTCGTCAAACGGCTTCCAGACGGTGTCTATGAGCGCGGTTCTGCTGTCCCGTATGAGATAGGAATTGTAGGACGATCCGCTCCATGTGGACAGCTCCTCGCCATGAAACGTCCGGAGCTCCCAGTCCACCTTGCCTACCCAGGTTACTTTATCGGTTATAGGTTTACCCATCTTTCGTACCTCCCGGCTATATCAGCGCATTGTTATTTTAGCATTTGCAAACCCGCTTTTCAGTGTCTTTGGTTACAGAATACTATGTCCGCCCGGCTAATAAATTATAAAGAGCCGTGGCGCGGGACGAGCGCATTGCTTTCACTGCGCCAAAACTGTCTGGTACGAACGTTTTTCGCGGGAAATGACGGCGCTTCTTAATGTAAAAAACACATGATGCAGCGCGCTTTATTATGTTATAATTAGTATGCGATCGCGTTGACGAGGTGAAGCCATGAAATCCTACCATCCCTTTTTCGTATTCTGCCGCTTCTGTGTGCGGATGGCGCAGCGCCGGCCCCGCCGCCCGCTTCTGCGGGGCGCGGAGAAGGTCACGGCCCCCGCGGTTCTGGTGGCGCGCCACCAGAATCTGTACGGGCCTATTAGCATCATGGCGTGGTATCCGGTTCCGCTGCGGCTTTGGGTGATCGACAAACTGGCCGTGCCCGAAGCCTGCCGCGAGCACTACCGCACGTTCGTGGGCCCCGTACGGCTCCGCCTCGGGCCAATTATGAGCAGGGTTTTCGCGGCGCTCTATATGCCGCTCGTCGTGCGGCTGGTGCGCTCGGGGAACTCGATTATTGTGTACCGGGGCCAGCGCGAAATTATGAAAACGTTGGATGAATCGGTTCAGGCGCTCTGCGAGGGCGAGATACTGTGCCTGTCCCCCGACATCGACTATACGAGCACCGAGTCGGGCGCGGTCAATATGTACACGGGCTTTGTTCATCTGGCAAAGAAGTATTTTAAGAGGACCGGCAAGAGCCTTCCTTTCTATCCGGTCTACACGAGCCGACGCGTGGACTCCATCGAGATCGGCGATCCCGTATACCTTGATCCCGACAAACCTTTTTTCGAGGAAAAAGAGCGCGTCGTAGACGAAATCCGCAGGGGCTTTGAGCAAATGGCCCAGCGGTGCGGCGACACAAAATGAGCCGCGCGGAATCATACGGACCCGGGCCGCGCATACTTGCTACATATAGCTGAGGGGTGAAGCCATGAAGAGGATCGCTTTCTACGACACGAAGCCCTACGACAAGATATGGTTTGACAAGCTCAACACGCGCTACGAGATCGAATACTACGAAGGCAAGCTGCGTGAAAATACGGCTCAGCTGGCCGCCGGATTTGACGCGGCGGTCGCTTTTGTAAACGACGTGGTGGACAGCGGTACTATCGATAAGCTGTGCGAGCTGGGGGTACAGGTGCTGGCGCTGCGCTGCGCGGGATTTAATAACGTCGACGTGAAGGCGGCGTACGGGAAACTTCATATACTGCGCGTACCGGCCTATTCTCCCTACGCCGTGGCCGAGCACGCGATGGCGCTGCTTCTCACCCTCAACCGGAAAATACACAAGGCCTACGGGAGAACCCGCGAGTTTAACTTCAGCCTGACGGGCCTTACGGGGTTCGATCTGCACGGCAAGACCGTCGGAGTCATCGGAACAGGCCGTATCGGCCGCGTATTCGTCGACATATGCAGGGGATTTGGTATGCGGGTGCTCGCGCACGACCCGTATCCCGCCGCGGATATTCCGGCCGAGTATACCGACATAGATACTCTCTTTCACAGCAGCGACATCATCGCGCTGCACTGCCCGCTGACCGAGCAGACGCACCACATGCTGGACAGGCAGGCGTTCCGGAAGATGAAAAAAGGCGTCGTCATCATCAATACGTCCCGCGGGGCGCTCATAGACAGCGCGGAGCTGCTGGAGGCCCTGAACGACGAGACCGTATCGGGCGCGGGTCTCGATGTCTATGAGGAAGAGTACGATATATTCTATGAGGACTTCTCGAGCGTAATCGTGCGCGACGACGTGCTCTCGCTGCTCATTTCCCGTCCCAACGTCATACTGACATCGCACCAGGGATTCCTGACCCGCGAGGCGCTCGAGAACATCGCGCGCACGACGCTACAAAATCTGGACGACTTCTTCGCGGGCGCTCCGCTTGCAAACGAGGTGTGCTATCTGTGTATGCAGGGCAGCGAAGCGGCCGCGTGCCGCAGGGCCAATGAGAAAGGCCGGTGCTTCTAGCGGGCGCTCATGGCCCCGAGTTATTCAGAACCCGAATAAGCAAAGAATCCCCTTATTCTCCCTCTGCGACCTCGTGTCGCTCCACCTCAAAGCGATAGAGGCGGATAGGCTCAGCGGGGCCGATGCCGCCTTTTTCACGCGCGATCC
>JAAYXU010000101.1 GCA_012515725.1 Clostridiales bacterium
CATTCGGCTATATCGCGCGCAATATGCAGTTTCATCGTTGCATTCATCTCCATTTTTATGTTTATCATATAGTGCCATGTCAGTATAAAACGCTAGGGTGCGTTTGTCAAACGCTGAGACGCATCAGCGCAAATGCAACAAAAACCCGATACACAATATAGGTATCGGGTTTTTGGATGGTGGAGAATACGAGACTCGAACTCGTGACCTCTTGACTGCCAGTCAAGCGCTCTAGCCAACTGAGCTAATCCCCCATATATATGCCGCCCGCATATTATAAAACAAAACCATGCGCGGGTCAAGCTTTTTGTATCGATTGTGTGGCCGCCGCACCGGAACATCGCACTGGTATCGCATCGCGCTTGAAAGAGCCGCCCTTTCGGACGGCCCTTTTCGCAAAGGAGAGGCGTAAGCCCCCGGGCCGGGCTAGCGGGTCATAGAGCGTTCCGCCATTTCGATCGCGGTACGCACGATTCGTCCGCAGTCGCGCGAAGAAACGGAGCCCCAGCCTTCCCGCTTGACGGTTTCGCCCACGCCCATCTGCTGTGCGATGGCATATTTAAGCTGGTCGGACATGACGCTTTGTTTTGCCATTTTTTCTAACCTCCCTTGCATGCGGCATTACGCACACAAGATAGTTTGCCCGCGGCGATTACGGTCATGAAACGTATTATTTGCGCGCTTTGCGTATTTTTTCAATTAAAAATCAGCCCAGCGTGACGTCGAGTATCATCATGACCGCAAAGCCCGCCATGCAGCCAAGCGTCGCTATATCGGTCCGGGAGCCCTCGTCGCCAAGCTGCGCCTCGGGTATGAGCTCCTCGACAACAACATAGATCATCGCTCCGGCAGCGAACGCCAACGCGTAAGGCAGTATCGGCTCCATGACCATCATCGCGGCCGCGCCCAGTACCGCCGCGAACGGTTCCACGATGCCCGACGCCTGCCCGTACGCGAACGCCTTTGCGCGCGAGAAACCTTCCCGGCGCAGGGGGATCGACACCGCGGCCCCTTCGGGGAAATTCTGTATACCAAGGCCGATCGCCAGCGCGACCGCTCCCGCGAGACTGGCGGAGGGGACGCCCGACGCGACCGCTCCGAACGCGACGCCAAGCGCGAGCCCCTCGGGTATATTGTGCAGCGTAATGGCCAATACAAGCAGCACGCTGCGCCGCCATCCTGTCTTGACGCCCTCTGCCTGATCCCGCGCGAACCCCAGATGCAGGTGGGGGAGCGTCCGATCCACGATATACAGGAACCCGCCGCCTGCCAGGAAACCGATCGCGACGATTGCCCAGGAGGGAACAAGGCGGCCCTGCGCCATATCAAGGGCCGGCTCCAGAAGCGACCAGAAGCTGGCGGCAATCATCACCCCGGCCGCAAAGCCCAGCATTGCGTTGAGTACGCTGCGCTTGAGCGAGCGGAACAGAAATACGAGCGCCGCGCCCAGCGCCGTGAGAGCCCACGTAAAAAGCGAACCTATGAGCGCCTGCGTGACTGCAGGCAAGCCGGCAAGCCAATTGAACATGCGCGTCCCCTCCCCGCTGCGCCCCTACCGGCGCAGAAAAGCCTCGTACTGCGCAAATACCTGACGATTGTCCCCGCGCAGCCCCTCATGGCTGTAAGCGTCCGTGCCAGGCAGGGGCGGGTAGACGTCCCACAGCGCGAGTCCCGGAGCGGGATCCGCGCCGGTCAGCGCCCGGGAAAGCTCCTCCAGCGTGTACGCGTCCCCGGGCCACCGCTCGTAGCATGTGTGCGAGGCGGGAAGGCAATCGTCGGTGTCGCAGGAAAGCTCCTCAGCCGGGCCGATGCCCAGCGCGTCCGACAGGAACATGCCCAGCGCGTACCGCTTGGCCGTATTCCACGGGTGCGGTCCGGCGAACGTCTCAAATCGGAGCCGGTCGGCCGCGCCTGCCAGTCGGTAGACAGTGGCCACCCTGCGCGCCATGGCGTAGAAGAGGTCCTCGGGAAACAGAGAATCCTCCGTTCCCTGAAAAAGATACAGGGGTCTGGGGGCGAAAAGGCCCAGTGCCTGCCACATCTCTATCTGCCCCACGATACCGGGCAGCAGGTTGCAGTGGCAGTGCTTCTTTTCCTTGCGCGCGATGAACTCGAAGCTCGACGGGTATCCCGAGGAGGACAGAGCGGAAAGCTCCGGGCACAGAGCGCCCAGGAAAAGCGTAAGCGTGCCGCCCCCGGAATTCCCGATGGCCGCCATCCGGCCCGCGTCAACGCGCGCGTCGGCCATCGCCCAGCGCAGCCACGCGATGGTCTCCATTACGATAAGCCCCTGTATGCTCAGTCCGTATGCGAAGGGCGTGACCGAGTCCCTGTGGCCCATCGGCGCGCGCTCCCCCTGCCCTATGTTGTCGGGTACCAGCACAACTGCTCCCTGCCGGGCCAGACGCCGAGCCATGGCCTGATAGCCCGGATTCAGCTTACAGTCCGCGCCGTGTCCGCAGCACAGCAGCACGAACGGTCTCCGTCCGCCGCCCTCGGGCACGTAAAGGTGCGCTGCGGCCTGTACGCCCGGCCAGGATTCGGCCTGCAGAAACTCTATCCGAAAGCCCCTCTGCGGAAGCGTCCGGACCGATCGCGCCCGGATCGCGGGTATATATTCGTCCCGGATTGAAAGGCTGCTGCGCACGACCGCGATAATGCGCTCGCGGTCGGCTGGTATCCACGGACGCAGCCTGGGCGCGTCCGCCATCGCCTGCCGGAAACGGCTATCATACTGCTCGTAGGCCTCAAGGGTCGCGGTTTCCCGCACGATATCGGTCATATCAGCATCTCCTTGCTAAATCCAGATAGGTCAGGCGCGGTTCCTGACCGGGTTGCGCAGTGTTCCTACGCCCTCGACCTCGATTTCTATGACGTCGCCGCCCGCCATAGGCCCGACGCCGCAGGGCGTGCCGGTCGTCACGACGTCGCCGGGATGAAGCGGCATGGCCTTGGATATAAAGCTTATTAGCTCCGGGACGCCAAAGAGCAGGCTGGCGGTATTCCCATCCTGCCGTATCTGTCCGTTGAGCCGGGAGCGGACGCGCAGGCGTCCGTAGTCGAGCCCGTCCACGATCCACGGCCCCAGCGGGCAGAATGTCGGATAGTTCTTGGCCCGCGTCCACTGGCCGTCGAGCTTCTGTACGTCCCGCTCGGTGACGTCATTAAGGCAGGTCGCGCCTAGTATCGCCCCGGCGGCCTCTACTGGCTCCTCGTCGGAGCATTCGCGTCCTATTACAAGCGCGAGCTCGGCCTCGTAGTCGACCCGCGTCGCTCCTCGGGGGATGAGTATATCCTCATCCGGGCCGATGACGGTGTGGGGCAGCTTGATAAACAGCACCGGGCTCTGCGGTACCTCCGAAGCGCCCAGCTCTCCTATATGGTCGAGGTAATTCTTCCCGACAGCCACCACCTTGCCGGGAACAAGCGGGGCCAGCAGGCGCACCTCGCCCAGTGGAACGGCCATGTCGGTCTTGCGATAGTCCCAGAACGGCCCCTCTATGACCGTAACTATGTCTCCGGACAGTATGCCGCTTCGTATCCGGCCGCGGTGCTCAAAGCGCAGATAAATCATAAAAATCCTCCGGTATTGTTTTTGCACGAACCCCTTTTTACTATTCGGGAGGAAACGCAGCTTTCCTGCCTGCGCCGCGAAGCATATAAAAATGGGCGGACGCGCGCGCGTCCGCCCATGGGGGTTCGTATTATGGCTCGTCCAGAATGATATCGGGATAGTACCGGAGGAACTCCCGGAGCATCGGAACGACATCGCCTTCGATTTCGGCCATGTGGTGGATGTATGGGCCGTCGATGAGCCGCTTCTCCCATTTGGGCAGATCGTTAAACCGCGCCCATACATAGGTGCCGAACGTGTGGGGGCCTTCCGCGGCGTCAAAGCCTCCGGCAAGCAACGAGTATTTGCCGGCGATGCTGTCCAGCCGGGCGATCGTGTAATGGCCGTCCCGGACGATGAAACTGGGCCGGGCGTTGACGAGCCTGGGCTGAGGGCCGTCGGGCTTGCGCAGAGAGTATGGGAACGGTCCGCAGTGCCAGACGAGCTCGGTGTTGTCGTCGCTGGGGTGACGAGCCGTGAATTCCCCGAAGAACGGGTGCGACTTTCCCCGCGTCGCGCACGAGAGAAGCGACATCGATACCGCGCCCATGATGTCGGATTCGCATGTCACGATTATGCTCTCGTCTCCAAGCAGGCTCATCGCGGTGCAGGGCATAGCATTCACCGCCGCCATCATCGCGGTCCAGCACTCGGTCGAAACGACGCGGCAGTCGTACTCGGCCAGCAGCTCGCGGTAGAAGAATTTGAAGGCGGCCACCCGGGTGAGCGTCTCGTCGTCCAGGCCGCCCAGGTCGAACTTCGCGCGGATGTCGGCGACGACCTCGGGAAGCTCGGCCGAGTATTTTTTCATTACATCGTTAAACAGCTGTATCGACAGCGCCATATTAACGGGTACGATCTCGATACCGAACCGCTCCATGAGCTCGCTCTCGTTGCACATGACGCAGTTGAAGGGCTTGGGCCGCGTGCCGACCTGCGCGATGCGAAGACCCTTAAAGTTCTTGATCATGCACACGACGGATAGGAATTTCTCAAAGTCGCGGGAAAAAACCTCGTCCTCTATGTTGCAGTTCTCAATGTGCGAGAAGGGCAGACCATAGCGCTGCAGCTGCTTGCTGATAGGAAAATGGCCGCACTGCGCGTCGGTGTAGCGGGTTCCGTCGGGCTCGTATATCGTGTCCCTGGGCGCCCACAGCAGCACAGGCTTACCGACAAGCTGGGCCACCTTGCCCGCCACTTCCTCGTTGCCGTAGTTGCAGTTGATGATGAACACCGCGTCGACCTTCTCCTCTATGAACCGGTCGGCGATGGCCCGCGCCTGGCGGACGTCGTACATAAGGCCTTCCTCGTTGAGGAAATCAAGGTCTGTGAACTCCACCTGGTCCGAGGCGAAGTGCTCCCTAATATACGCGATCGCCTTTTTCTTGTTGGCCAGCGCGTACTCGGGGTTAAAAATGCCGGTCCGCTTTCCCGGCAGCCAGCGCCTGCAAGGCGTCAGAGCGATCTTTACGCGATAGTCTAGCATGCCTTTCCGTCCTTCCCGCGGGAAACGCCGCTTCCCGCATGAAAATAATTTGCACTATAATTATGCTACACATGCAAAAAATTTGCAAGTAGATATTCTCATGTTTTTTTTGACTGTAAATCGTCGTAAATCTGAATATGACCGTAACGGCCGACGGTTCTGCGCATGAACTCGCCCGGGCTGGTCCCGGTTACCGACTTGAATACCCTGCAAAAGTACGCGGTGTCGCTAAATCCCAGTTCCTCGGCCGCTTCTCCGGCTGTAAAAAGGCCCGACTGCAGCAGCTCGCGCGCTCGGTTGACGCGCAGCGCGTTACGGTAACGGACGGGCGACATACCGGCGTATTCGCGGAAAAGGCGGCGAAAGCTGGTCTGGCTCACAAAGCACAGCGCGGCCAGCTCCTCTATGGGAGTGTTCTCGGTGAAATGCTGCTCGAGATAGCGTATCCCCGGCCCGATCGTCTCGCATCCGTGGGAGATCATGTTTTCGCGGTACAGCTCGCCGCTCAGATCGGTTAAAAGATCCAATACGCGCGCTTTGATGCGGGCCGGAGGGGTAAGGCCCATACGATAAAGGCGCAGAAGATCGGTGAAACGGTTCTCGAAGGCGATGGGATTACTAGGCCGAATGACGCGGATGACGTCCGACAGCACGATGGGCCGCAGGCGGGAATCTATTATATTGAAATTGATCAGTATGAACCGGCAAATGGGCTCGCGCTTCCCGGCGGCAAAAGCGCACCGGTAATGGCTGAGCCTGGGCAAAAATATGATATCTCCCTCGGTAGCCGAGCAGGACGGGCCGTCGCTCATCCGGTAGTCGATCGCGCCCGACATGAGGCAGATGATTCCATTTCCGCCGTCCCTGCCGGGATTGGGCGTTATAAAATCGGTTTCCGACTGCCGCCGCTGCTCGAGTATTACGGCATTGTACAGGAAGTAGTCCTCTCTCTGAAGCGCTCCGAATCCCTCTCCCCGAATCATGACACGCCCTCCCCACCGCTTTGATTGTAACAGATCAGCCGCCGCGCCGCAATGGTGAGTAATGAATAATGAATAGTGAATAATGAATAATTAAGAAATGAATAGAGTGCTGAACCGCTCCGGCGCAGACTAAATATTCTGAATTTACGCAGTTTACCGTAATGAATCCGGATCATTCTGCGCGTCCTCGGGCGCGCCAGCCTCATAGCCCCGCAGCTTCTGAAGCGCTCTTTGCGGAGCGTCCTTCGCGGTGCCCCAGGGCTTGTCGGCATTGCGGTAGTTGAACTTCGTGGTAAAGAAGTGCGTTTCCTCGTGCAGCCGGGAGAGGGCCTCCCGCTGCAGGTCGCACAGCATCGCGATAAGCGGGCGCGGGTCGCGCAGCAGCGCGGGCTTTAACAGCTCCCGGAGCAGAGCGGCGAAATGGGGCTGGCAGAAGCCCCGGCACCCGGCAAAGCTCTTTCGGAAATCGGCGTCGCCGCTGAGCATGCTCGCCACGGTTTCTGTGTACCGCTCCATGATAGCGCCCGAGCGCTCGCATACCACGCATCCCGCGCATTCCTTTTCCACCGCGCTAAGGAGCTTTGACGCGGCAGTCAGTTTCCTCGCGGGCTTTTTGCGCGCGGCTTCGTCGGACGCGGCCTGAAGGAGCGGCCGCAGCTTTTCAAGCAGCGTATCCATCCTCGTGTCCAGCATGAGCGCGAGGGGCAGCTTTTGCTCGCTGTCCCACAGCATACGCAGATGGCGGGTGCAAAAGCCCCTGTCGTTGACAGCGATGCGGGTCGCCGGCTCCATGACCGATCCGCCAAGGTACAGCTCGATCATGCCGCTCTCTACGCTCCGGGCCAGCGTGCACAGCGGACACTCGCTCCCGGAACGCACTGCGTCCCAGATGGGTATCGTATCGATATGGTACGACATTAGGGCTTCCTCCTCGCAGATGAATGATCGGACAGGCTACTGAATATAGTATAGCATATATAACCCTGTTCATACATTATGAAGATGGGAGTCGGGTACTTATGGCCACGCGAAGACGCAGAAGCAGCCGCAGATCCGCACAATCCTCAAACCGCGCCGCCACGGTTTTCCTGCTCATCGTACTAATCGGCGTGATCATCTGGTTCGCCGCGGTGGGAGACATCGGGAAGTTCATCGCGGAGAGAATAATCGCACCGCTTTCGAATCGGACGCCGCCTGTCACGGGGACAAGTCCCGGCGCGACGCAGACGAATGATCCGGCATTGGCTTCTCCTGACGTGACCGACGACGCTAGCGCGGCCGTCCGGGTATCCGGCTCCGTAGAGATGGAGGGTTTTTCCGTGTACTGCGTGCAGTGGGGCGCGTTCTCCGCGCAGGAGAACGCGGAGCTTGCGGCGTCGGGCTGCAGGAGCCGGGGCGCGGCGGCCTATATCTATAAGGACGGCGACCTGTACCGGGTGCTGGGCGACGCTTTCCTCGTCCGGGACGAGGCGACGGCGGCCCGCGACGTCTATACCGCGTTTTACAAAATGGAGGCTTTTGTATACGATATGGCCATCCCGGCGGTCAGTCTCAAGGTGGTCGCGACGCAGCCCCAGATCGACGCGATGCAGCGGGCTTTCGGCATCTGGGCCGAGACGGTCGAATCGCTGCGCGGGCTGATTACCAGCTACGAGACGCGGCGGATTACCGCCGATACGCTGGCGCTGCGCCTTGAGGAATACGCCCGCGATCTGACTGACGCGGGCGATGCGCTCTCGTCGGTCGCGGGCGACACGTCGGATTCGCCGGTATTAAGCGGTATTCTTTCGCTGCTCAGCAAGACGGGCCAAACGCTTTCCACGATGTGTCAGGAGCTGAAGACCGAATCAGAGGTGGCCATTTTAACGGATTTAAAGTATAATTACGTAGGAATGCTGACTGAGTTCCGTCAGTATTCGGATAAGGCCGTCCTCACATAAGCGGGACGCAGTACGGGGAGAGTACGATACGATGACCGTTCGAGAGATCCGTGATTGCCTCAATGCCGAACTCGAATGCGGGGAGGAATGCTTGGAGCGCGAGGTTTTTTTCGCATGTGGCTCCGACCTCATGAGCGACGTGCTGGCCTACGTCGGACAGCAGACGCTTCTCCTGACGGGACTGACCAACGCGCAGGTGCTGCGCACCGCAGAGATGACCGATGTCAGCGCGATCGTGTTCGTGCGCGGGAAAAAGCCCGGCGAGGAGCTCCGGTCGATGGCCCGGGCGCTGGGCATAGCGCTCATGAGCACCGGCCTGACGATGTACGAGGCCTGCGGTACGCTCTACATGCAGGGTCTGCCCGGCCGCATGCCCGGCCATGGATGATCGCTTTTTCGTCCACCGGGAAGAATATCCGATCACAGCGGGTGATTTCTCCGCCGCGGGCGACGCTTCGGCGCGGATAAAGTATGTGCTCAGGAAGCTGGGCATAGACAGCGCGCTGGTGCGCCGCGCGGCCATCGCGGCATACGAGAGCGAGATAAACATGGTCATACACAGCGCGGGCGGTACGCTTACGCTGACCGTCGACCGCGATACGATTAGACTTCTGGCCCGGGACAGAGGGCCGGGCATACCCGATATAGACCTTGCCATGCAGGAGGGGTACTCCACGGCGACCGAAGCGATTCGGGAGCTGGGATTTGGAGCGGGCATGGGCCTGCCCAATATGCGCCGGTGCAGCGATCGGTTCACTATCCGCTCGTCGCCCGGCGGTACTGTTATCGATATGGAGTTTACTATCGGAAAAGAAAGTGGATGAAATGAACCAATATTTTCATTCGGTCACGCTGGACCGGGACAAATGCAAAGGCTGTACGAACTGTCTGAGGGGATGCCCCACCGAGGCCATCCGCGTCAGGGACGGCAAAGCCGCCATAATCGCCGAGCGCTGCATCGACTGCGGCGAGTGCATACGCGCCTGCCCTTACCACGCGAAGGTCGCCCGGACCGATCCTCTCTCGGCTCTTGACCGCTTCCGGTACAGGATCGCGCTGCCAGCCCCGTCGCTGTACGGCCAGTTCCGCGGCCTTGACGACACGCGCCGGGTACTGTCGGGCCTTATGGATCTCGGATTCGACGACGTGTTCGAGGTAGCGCGCGGCGCTGATATCGTAACGCGCGCGCTGATGCGGCGGCTCAGGGAGAGCACGGCGCAGCCGCTCATATCGTCGGCCTGTCCGGCGGTCATGCGGCTCATACAGGTCCGGTTTCCCGGGCTTCTTGGCAACATCGTCGACCTGCAGTCCCCGATGGAGGTGGCGGCGCAGACGGCCAGGAGGGAGTTTTGCGAGCGGCGCGGCGTGTCCGCGGATGAGGTGGGGACCTTCTTTATCACCCCGTGCCCGGCTAAGATGACAAGCATACGCAACCCTCTGGGTATGGAGCGCTCCCATGTGGACGGCGCGATTTCCATTATAGAGCTCTATGGGCCGCTTTCGGCGCGCCTTGCGCACCCGGACAAGCATTACGACGGCCCCATGGCGACGCTGTACGGCGTGGGGTGGGCCAACTCCGGCGGAGAGAGCACAGCGTCCGGCTGCGACGACACGCTGGCGGTAGACGGCATACACAACGTCATCCGTGTGCTGGAGGAGATCGAGAACGGGAAGCTCCCCGAGCTGCGGTTCTTTGAGGGCCTGGCCTGCACCGGCGGCTGCGTGGGCGGCCCGCTCGTCTTTGAGAACGCCTATGTGGCCAAGGATCGGATACGCCGTCTGGTCGAGCGGATGCCCAGGCAGACGCTCGATCCCGACGCAGAAAGCGCGCGCCCCGGCAGCTTCGATCCGACGCTCACGACGCCCATACGCGAGCAGCGGGTTCTGGAGCTCGACGAGGATCTGTCGGCCGCGCTGGAGAAAATGGGCCGTGTCGAGAGCATCACAGAGAGCCTTC
Organism: Clostridiales bacterium; assembly: GCA_012515725.1. Classification (GTDB taxonomy): domain Bacteria; phylum Bacillota; class Clostridia; order Christensenellales; family UMGS416; genus JAAYXU01. The sequence goes on from JAAYXU010000101.1 coordinate 9,980, forward strand.
CCGGCCTGGACTGCGGCTCGTGCGGGGCGCCGTCCTGCCGGGCGCTCGCCGAGGACATCGTACAGGGAAAGGCCGCCGAGATCGACTGTATATTCAGGCTGCGCGACAAGGTGGCCCGGCTTGCGCGGGAGATGAAGGATCTGGCGCAGTCCGACAGCAGAAAGGAATAGACGATGAAGCTTTCACAACTGCTCGATAGGGACGGTTTCACGCTAATGAACGCCGTGGGCGACCGCGACGTGACGGGCGGCATATGCGGCGATCTGCTCAGTTGGGTCATGGCCCGGGGCAAGCGCGGCATGGCCTGGGTGACCGTACAAACGCATATGAACGTAGTGGCCGTAGCAAGCCTGCATGAATTCTCGTGCGTAATACTGGCCGACGGCTGCGTCATGGACGAGGAGGCGCTGCGGAAAGCCGAGACCGAGGGCGTCGCCATCGTGAGCGCCGCGCATCCGGCCTACGCGATATGCGGCATACTCCACGATATGGGCGTATAGCGCCTATGCGCACAGCGGTCGATCTGCATATTCACAGCTGCCTGTCCCCGTGCGCCGACGAGGATATGACGCCGTGCAATATCACTGCCATGGCCGCGCTCAAGGGTCTTGGCGCGATCGCGGTCACGGATCATAACAGCGGCGGCAACGCGGCGGCCGCGGCGGCGGCCGGAGCGGCCCGGGGCCTGCTGGTGGTACCCGGCGTGGAGGTAACGACCCGCGAGGAAATACACGCGCTGTGCTATTTTCCGGCGCAGGATGCGCTCGCGGATTTCATTGGGTGGCTTGAGGGCGGCCGCTCGCGGCTCAAAAACCGGCCCGATACGTTCGGCAGACAGCTCTATATGAGCGCCGAGGACCGCGTTACCGGCGAAGAGCCGCTCTACCTGCCCGCGGCCACGGAGTTCGCGCTGGAGACGGTCGAGGCAGAGGCATTGGCCCGCGGCGGCGTGCTTGTTCCCGCGCATATCGACAGGCCTTCGTTCAGCCTGCTGGCGAGCCTCGGCATGATCCCGGCGGCGCTGCGCGCGCGCACGTTCGAGGCAGCGGGCGATCCTCCCGCGGGCCTCGCAGATTACCGTTACCTGCGCTCCTCCGACGCGCATACGTTGGGAGCGATACTGGAGCCGACTTTTTTTCTGGACCTGCGCGAGCTAAGCGCGGCCGCAGTGGTCGAGGCGCTCAGAGAGCCGATGTCCGTACGAAGCGTTCCGGGTTGCACTTCGTGCGATCTGGGGAATTAGTGAAACATCGGCCTAAAGTGCCACATTATACAGTTAAGCTGAAAATTACCAATTTATTGTTAACCCTTTTCAATTTATTGACCATACTTAACATTTTGAGTATATAATACACGTGAAAATTGTAAACTCCACCATCGCTATTTATGTGAACTTGTGATATAATTGCATCGGACAGGTTGTTAAAAAATTATCAATCTGTGCGCGGGAGGGTAGAATTATGGGTAAAAAGCTGGATCCGAAGCTGTTCGAAGCGCTTGAGCAGGTCATCGTCCGGTATAAGGATCACAAGGGACCGCTGATGCCGGTCATGCAGGCGGCGCAGGATCTCTTTGGATATCTGCCCATAGAGGTGCAGGATTATATCGCGCGGGGACTGGACATACCGCTTGTAAAGGTTTACGGCGTGGCTACGTTCTATTCGCAGTTCAAGCTGGAGCCAAACGGCGAGAACACGATTAGCGTGTGCCTGGGCACGGCCTGCTATGTTCGCGGTGCGCAGAAGGTGCTGGACAGGCTCAAGGAGGAGCTTGGCATCGAAGAAGGAAAGACAACCCCCGACGGGCTGTTTACGCTGTCGGGAACCCGGTGTCTGGGCTGCTGCGGCCTGGCGCCGGTCATCATGATTAACGACGATGTGTACGGTCGGCTCAAGCCCGACGATATACCGGGCATACTGGATAAGTACCGGAGGGCGCGCAGCGCATGAGGGAAATCTCGCTCCATGTGTTGGATCTGGCGAACAACGCGCTGGAAGCCGGCGCGACCCACCTCAATGTCACGGTGGACGTGCAGCACGGGAGCGACACGGTTTCTGTTTCGATCACGGACAACGGATGCGGTATGGACGATGAGAGCGCGCTAAGAGCGCAGGATCCCTTCGTGACCAGCCGCACGACGAGGAAAGTAGGGCTGGGCATACCGCTTTTCAAAGCGGGGTGCCTGGGATGCGGCGGAACGTTCCGCCTCGAGTCGGAGCCGGGCTGGGGAACTAGCGTCATGGGAAGCTGGAAGCTGTCCCATATCGATCGGCCGCCCTTGGGAGACATGGCCGCGACGGCGCTGCTCCTTATACTGGATCCCCGGATCGATCTCGAGTTCAGGGCGAGCATCGATGAAAAGATGTTCGCGCTGCGCACGGCGGATCTGAGAGAGGAGCTGGGCGAGACGCCTCTTCATGATCCGGAGGTCGTCGGGTGGATCGCCTCGTACATCAGGGAATCGCTGGAAGCATTGTTTGGAGGGGAAGCGCTGTGAAAACATTAAAAGAGCTTAACGAAATCCGCGCGAAGACGCTGGATAGCGTCAACCTGCGCAAGCAGCGGATCGGGACCCGCGTTGTGGTGGGTATGGCCACCTGCGGCATCGCCGCGGGCGCTCGTCCGGTGCTGATGGCGTTTGTCGACGAGGTGGCCCGGCGCGCGCTGCGCGATGTGATGGTGACACAGACCGGCTGTATCGGCGTATGCCGCCTGGAGCCGCTGGTCGAGGTATACCGTCCCGGGGAAGACAAGGTAACATACGTGAACGTAAAGCCCGAGCAGGTGGCGCGCATCGTAAGCGAGCATATCGTCAACGGAAATCCCGTCGACGAGTGGACCATCGGCGCTGCCGACAAGGAATAGGGGAGGTGCGGATTATGGAATTGTTTCGTTCCCATGTGCTCGTATGCGGAGGCACGGGATGTACTTCCTCCGGATCGGCGCAGATAATCGAGCAGTTTGAAAAGCACATCGCCGAGCGCGGGCTGGAGCGCGAGATCAAGGTCGTTCGCACCGGCTGCTTCGGCCTATGCGAAGCGGGGCCCGTGGTCATCGTCTATCCCGAGGGCGCGTTCTACAGCCGGGTGAAGCCCGAGGACGTAAACGAGATCGTCGAGGAGCATCTGCTCAAGGGACGTATCGTGCAGCGCCTTATTTACAAGGGCGACGGTGCCGCGCCCGAGCGCGAGCGCTCTCTTGATAAGATCGGGTTTTATAAAAAGCAGAAGCGGATCGCGCTGCGCAACTGCGGCGTCATCGATCCGGAGAATATCGACGAGTACATCGCGATGGACGGCTACCAGGCGCTGGCAAAGGTGCTGGGCGGCATGAAGCCGATGGACGTAGTCAATACGGTGCTTGAGTCGGGACTCAGAGGCCGGGGCGGCGCGGGTTTCCCGACGGGGCTTAAATGGAAATTTGCTATGGGCGGCGCAACCCCCAAATACATCGTCTGCAACGCCGACGAGGGCGACCCCGGCGCGTTCATGGACCGCTCGGTGCTCGAGGGCGATCCTCACGCCGTGCTGGAAGCGATGGCAATCGCGGGCTACGCGGTGGGAGCGTCGCAGGGCTATATCTATGTGCGCGCCGAGTACCCGATCGCGGTCAAGCGGCTGGGTATCGCGATAGGGCAGGCCCGTGAGTACGGACTTTTGGGCAAGAATATATTCGGCTCCGAGTTTGATTTCGACATCGAGCTCAGACTGGGCGCGGGCGCGTTCGTGTGCGGCGAGGAAACAGCGCTTTTTTCCTCGATCGAGGGAGAGCGCGGCGAGCCGCGGCCCAAGCCCCCGTTCCCCGCGGTAAAGGGCGTGTTCGGCGGGCCCACGATCATAAACAACGTGGAGACGCTGGCCAATATACCGCAGATCATAGTCAGGGGTCCGGAATGGTTCTCCGCGATTGGGACCGAGAAATCCAAGGGCACCAAGGTATTCGCGCTGGGCGGCAAGGTCAACAACACCGGCCTCGTAGAGGTTCCGATGGGAACCACACTGCGCGAGATCGTATACGAAATAGGCGGCGGCATACCGGGCGGCAAGGCATTCAAGGCGGCCCAGACAGGCGGACCTTCGGGCGGCTGCATACCGGCGGAGCATCTGGACACGCCGATCGACTACGATTCGCTGGCGGCCATCGGCTCGATGATGGGCTCGGGCGGACTCATCGTGCTCGACGAGGACGACTGCATGGTCGATATAGCGCGGTTCTTCCTCGAGTTCACAGTAGACGAGAGCTGCGGAAAATGCCCGCCCTGCCGCATAGGAACCCGGCGCATGCTGGAAATACTGGAGCGTATCGTATCCGGTAAGGGCGAGCCCGGCGACATCGACAAGCTCATAAAGCTGGGCAGCACAATAAAGAGAACCGCGATGTGCGGACTGGGCCAGTCGGCCCCCAATCCGGTGCTGTCCACGATCCGCTACTTCCGCGACGAGTATGAGGCGCACATCAACGAGAAGCGCTGCCCGGCCGGTCACTGCAAGGCGCTCATGCGCTACATCATCGATCCGGACAAATGCAAGCGCTGCGGCATATGCGCGCGCGCCTGCCCGGTCGGCGCGATATCGGGCGACAAGACCCGGCCCTACACGATCGACCCGGCCGTATGCGTCAAGTGCGGCCTTTGCATTGAGAAGTGCCGTTTCGGCGCGATCTATACGAAATAACCGGAAGGAGGGAAACCCATGCAGGAAAAATGCGTCACGCTTACGATTGACGGGCAGACGGTAACGGTGCCCGAGGGTACCAGCGTACTGGACGCTGCCCGCAAAATTAATATACAAATTCCCACGCTGTGCTACTTAAAGGGCGTCAACGCGATCGGCGCCTGCCGGATGTGCCTGGTGGACGTGGGCGCAAGATCGCTGATGGCTTCGTGCGTGCTGCCGGCCGCGCAGGGCATGACTGTGAAAACCAATACTCCCGAGGTGCGGGAGGCCCGCCGGATCAACCTGCAGCTTATCCTTTCGAATCACGAGCGGACCTGCCTTACCTGCGTGCGCAGCCGCAACTGCGAGCTGCAGGCGCTGGCCAAGGATCTGGGCGTGGAGGAAATCGTCTACGAGGGCTATTCGGTCCACCGCGATATCGACGATAGCTCCCCGTCGATCATACGCGACCCCAACAAATGCGTGCTGTGCCGCCGCTGCATCGCCGCCTGCCAGAACATACAGCAGGTCAGCGTCATCGGCGCGACGAACCGGGGATTTGACACGATCGTCGAGTCGCCGTTCTCGATGCCGCTGGGAGACGCTCCGTGCATCAACTGCGGACAGTGCATACAGGCCTGCCCGGTGGGCGCTCTGCGTGAGAAGGACGATACCGACAAGGTCTGGGAAGCGCTCGCCGATCCCGAGCTCACCGTCGTCGTGCAGACCGCGCCGTCCATCCGCGTGGCGCTCGGCGAGGAATTCGGTATGCCCATCGGCACGCGCGTTACCGGAAAGATGGTGGCCGCGCTGCGCCGCCTGGGATTTGACCGGGTGTTCGATACCGACTTTGCCGCGGACCTGACGATACTCGAGGAGGGCACAGAGCTCATTGAGCGCATGAAGAGCGGCGGAAAGCTGCCCATCATAACGTCGTGCTCGCCCGGCTGGGTCAAGTTCTGCGAGCATTTCTATCCGGATTTCCTCGAGAATCTGTCGACCTGCAAATCTCCCCAGCAGATGATGGGCGCTGTCATCAAGCACTACTGGGCGCATAAAAACGGCGTCGATCCCAAGAAGGTCTGTGTCGTATCGGTCATGCCCTGCACCGCGAAGAAATTTGAGTGCGGACGCGATGAGCTTGCGGCAGGCGGCGTCGCCGACGTCGATATAGCCATCACGACCCGCGAGCTGGCCGCGATGATAAAGGAAGCCGGCATCGGCTTTACCGCGCTGGCAGACGAGCCGTTCGACGATGTGCTGGGCGACTCGACCGGAGCGGGCGTCATATTTGGCGCGACCGGCGGCGTAACAGAAGCGGCGCTGCGTACCGTGTACGAGATACTGACCGGCAAGACGCTCGAAAACGTCGAGTTTACCGCGGTGCGCGGCCTCAGTGGCGTCAAGGAAGCGACGGTCCGCATCGGCGATGAGGACGTATCGGTAGCGGTGGCGCACGGCACGGGCAACGCCCGCAAGGTGCTGGACGCGATCCGCAGGGGAGAGAAGAGCTACCACATGGTCGAGATCATGGCCTGCCCCGGAGGATGCGTTACGGGCGGCGGACAGCCAATAGTACCCGCAAGCGTCCGGGAGACGCTCGATCCGCGCGCGCTGCGCGCCCGGGCGATATACGACGAGGACGAGAGCATGGCGCGCCGCAAGTCCCACGAGAATCCGTCGGTTAAGAAGCTGTACGAGGAGTTCCTGGGTCAGCCCGGCGGGCACAGATCCCACGAGCTGCTGCACACGCACTACCAAAAGCGGCCGCAGTATATAAAGGACGCCGAATAAAAACAAACGCATACAAAAGGACGGAGCGCATCCGTCCTTTTTGCTTTCATTTAAGCGTCATGAGCCGGGCACGATATTGTCGATGAGCCCCCCGCTCAGCGAAAACGTGTACGGAATGACCTCATAAAGCCCCGAACCGGCGGGCCGTGCCACGGCCCAGCCCGGGTCGACCGAGGCGGGACCGTAGCGGCAGGGCAGTATCTCGTGTATGTCGCCGATGAAGTTGCGCACCTCGGCGATCGAGAGCCCGTCCCGCAGCGCCGGGGTAAGCAGGGACGCCGCTTCGTCGTCAAGGCCCAGCGCCATCGCTTCCAGGAACGCGCGGGCTATATCGCCGGGCGCGAGCTGCGAGGGCGGCGCGGCCGCTACAAACCGGTCGTCTACGGGCGCGCCGGGCTGCCAGCGCCGCTCGCGCCTGTGGCCGGCCGTGTCCAGCATGTCGGCGGTCACGGTGACGGAGTCCCCGGAAATGTCGACGCTCGTTCCCACGTCAGAGAAAAGCACCTGCCAGCGGCCCTCGGGCGCGCCCGCGACCGCCACATAGCGCCGGTCGCCCCCCGCCTGCGCCTGGGCCACGACATGCTGCCGACCGCCGATCGCCTGTACCGTCACGGCGCCCGGCGCCGCCGCCTCGGGCACGGCCTGCGTCAGAAGCGGCGTACCGTCCTCCTCCTCGATCACCAGCCACCAGTCCCCAAAACTCGCCCATTCGGCGGCAAGCCGTCTCCCCCCCGCGGTAAAGACCGTCCTGGACGCGATGGACGGCGAAAGCGGCAGCCGCACCGGACGCGGCAGTCTCTCGGGCAGCAGCACCACTTCGGCGATGCCGCCGGGCCACGCGCGGATCACGGCCCGTCCCGCAGCGTCTCCCGGGGGACACGGAATTCCATCGTTCATACGCAGGCGGCAGGTCAGCGGCAGATACCCGGATTCGAGCGGCAGGAGGTGCAGCACGCACTGCGCGTCGGATGCGACAGGCAGGGCCACTCGCCTGTCAGGGCCGGTTTCACCGGCTGGAAACATGTTGAGCTGAAGCAGCCCGCACACTGGGCTTTCCACCATCAGCGTAGGTACTCCTCTCATGGCAACCACCCCTTTACCCGATGTGGCCAGTCCTGTATAATGCACAGGAGGACGCTTGTTCCGTTCATAATCTATTCGCAGCCGGGGTGCCGGTATGCCGCCGGGAGGTCTTTTTATGGAAAAAACGGAAACGCTCAGGGATATTCGTGACCGGGCCGCCGAGCTTGACGGGCGTGAGCTCACCGTGGGGGGATGGGTGCGCACGATCCGCGACAGCAAGTCATTCGCGTTCATGGAGCTTGCAGACGGGACCTGCTTCACACCGCTGCAGGTAGTGCTGGAGCGCGGCGCGCTGCCCGACTACGACAGGCTGGCGCGGCTCCCCGTGGGCAGCGCGGTCATCGTCACGGGCACGCTTGTCCTCACGCCGGGCGCACGGCAGCCCTACGAGCTAAAGGCGGCGCGTGTATTGGTCGAGGGAGAGAGCGCGCCCGACTATCCGCTCCAGAAGAAGCGGCATTCGTTCGAGTTCCTGCGCTCGATCGCGCATCTGCGGCCCCGGACAAATACATTCTCGGCAGCGCTGCGCGTGCGCTCTCTGGCGGCCTACGCGATCCACCGGTTTTTCCAGGAGCGCGGTTTCGTGTACGTGCATACGCCCATCATCACCGCCAGCGACTGCGAGGGCGCGGGCGAAATGTTCCGGGTCACGACGCTCCCCCTGGACGATGTACCCCGCAGCGCGGGCGCGATAGACTACTCTCAGGATTTCTTCGGCCGCCAGGCGTTCCTGACGGTCAGCGGCCAGTTAAACGTAGAAACGCACTGCATGGCGTTCCGGAATGTATACACGTTCGGTCCGACGTTTCGCGCCGAGAACAGCAACACGCCCCGCCACGCCGCGGAATTCTGGATGATCGAGCCTGAGATCGCGTTTGCTGACCTTATGGACGACATGGCGCTGGCCACGCAGATGATGAAGGCCGTGATCGCCGAGGTCATGGACAAAGCCCCCGATGAAATGGCGTTCTTTAATGCGTTCGTCGACAAGGGGCTGCTGGCGCGCCTTACGCATGTCGCCGAGTCCGACTTCGCGCACGTCACGTACACAGAGGCCATCGACATACTAAAAAAATCGGGAGAGCCATTCCAGTACCCGGTCGAATGGGGCTGCGACCTGCAGACCGAGCACGAGCGGTATCTGACCGAGAAGGTGTTCCGCGCTCCGGTGTTCGTGACCGATTACCCCAAGGAGATCAAAGCGTTCTATATGCGCATGAACGACGACGGCCGCACCGTCGCGGCGATGGATCTGCTGGTTCCCGGCGTGGGCGAGATCATCGGCGGCAGCCAGAGGGAGGAGCGGCTCGACGTGCTCACCGGCCGCATGGAGGAGCTGGGTCTGCCCCGCGAGCCCTACGAATGGTATCTCGATCTGCGCCGGTACGGAACCGTGCGCCACGCGGGGTTTGGACTTGGATTCGAGCGGGCCGTCATGTACCTGACGGGCATGGGCAACATCCGCGACGTCGTTTCGTTCCCGCGTACCGTGCGGAATGCGGAGTTTTAGGTGGTAATGCTTAGGGGCGAATGTATGAAAAAGCCATATTTATTGGTGGTAACCGGAAGGCCGGGGGCTGGGAAAACAACGTTCGCTAAAGAGCTTGGCAATGATTTTTTTATGCCAGTAATCAGTCGGGATCAGATAAAGGAAGGGTATGTGCATACCTTCGGCAGAAGACATACCGAGCTTCCGGAGGAAGCCAACAAAATAGCTACTGAAATCTTCTTTGATACGCTCACGGGGCTGTTAATAAACAATGTGTCTGTAATCGCTGAAGCGGCATTTCAGCATCAGGTATGGTCAACCAGGCTCAAACAGTTCATGGGAAAGGCGCGGATATATCTATTTATCTGCAAGGTCGACGATAAAGTAGCGCTCGGCAGATTTGTCAGGCGGGGGTTGGACAACACGCTTAGAGAATACTTCCATGGTGACAAGGGAGTCGACATGGCCAGAAAGGGTATTGAGCTGAGCGTGAGCCCTTACGAAGAACCCCGGCTTGACGTACCTACATTCTATATTGACACTTCAGGTAAATATAGCCCGTCCATCGAGCAACTAAGAAGGGAGATCCTTGGAGAACTGGATCAAGCAATCAAAACTGAAAAAGATGCTTCGAAGAAACATGGAAACGGGTAAAAGAATGGTTGTATTCCGCATTAATGTTCATTGTTGATTGAGATTACTGTCACACGTGCTCCGTTCAACGCGTTTGATTTTCAGCCCCGGATGTGATAGAGTGTATCAGGATTTATAGGAGCGGGAAGGAGGCGCGTGATGGACGGGCGCACGTTACTGGTCGACGGAAACAGCCTGTTATTCCGGGCCTTCTATGCGATGCCCGAGCTCACCGCCCCCGACGGTACGCCGGTGGGCGCGGTGTACGGATTTCTCAATATGCTATTTAAGGCCATCGACGACTACGCGCCCACGTGCGCCGCGGTCGCGTTCGATCTGGCCGCCCCCACGTTTCGCCATGTCGGCTACGACGCGTACAAGGCCGGGCGCAAGCCAACCCCCGAAGCGCTGCAGCCGCAGTTTCCGCTGCTCAAAGAGGTGCTGCGGGCCATGGAGGTACCGGTCGTGGAGGCCGAGGGATACGAGGCCGACGATATACTGGGCACGCTGTCCCTGCGGGTGGCGCAGGAGGGCGGGGAGGCCGTCGTCATCACCGGCGACCGGGACGCGCTCCAGCTCATCGGGCCCTCGGTACGGGTAGTCATCACCCGCAAGGGCATATCACAGACGCAGGAATACGACGAGGCGCTCCTCATGGACGAGTACGGCCTGCGTCCCGACCAGATACCCGACCTAAAGGGCCTAATGGGCGACAGCTCTGACAATCTGCCGGGAATACCGGGGATCGGCGAGAAAACAGCTCTGAAGCTGCTGCACGCCTATGGCAGCGTCGAGGGCGTGCTGTCCCATGCACATGAGCTAAAGGGAAAGCAGCGCGAGAAAGTGGAGGCAGGAGCGCAGCTCGCGCGGATGTCCCGGCAAATGGCTACGATATGCAGGGACGTGCCCATCACGCTCGACTCCGCCGACTGCGCGCTCAAGCCCCCAGGGCAGACGGGGCTTATCGCGGTGCTGGAGCGGCTTGCCTTTGGAAACCTTCTGAGGCGTGTGCGCGCGATGGGAGGCGCGGCGGAGGAAGCGGTGCAGGTATGCGAGCTTGCCGACGCGTCGGCTGTGTCGGACGCGGTCGCCGCGCTTGCCGGGCGGGAAATGGTCGCGGTGTGGCTGGGCGAGGCGATGTGCCTGAGCGATGGGGAGCGCGAGTACCGCATACCGCTCGAGGACGGGCTGCTGGGTGCGGGGCTTTCGACCCAAGCCGCGCTGTGTACGCTTCTTCCCCTTTTTAAGTCCGACACGATAAAGGTCGTATGGGACGCGAAGGAATGGATGCACCGGCTGGCCGCGTTTGACATAAAGCCCCGATGCGCTGCCGCAGACGTGATGGTGGCCGGTTGGCTGCTGGACGGCGGCGAACCGCCGAGGTCTGCCGCCGCGCTCGCCGAAAGGCATACGGGACGCGCGTTCGAGCCGCCCGCGTCGGCGCTCCTGTCGCTGTGGCGCGCGCTGCGCGAGAAGCTCGACGAACAGGGCATGGCCGCGCTGTACGATACGATCGAGCAACCGCTTACCGGGGTTCTCTACGATATGGAGAGCGAGGGTTTCCCGGTGGACGCGGGCGTGCTGCGGACGCTGGGCGCGGGCTTCGAGGAGGAGCTTAGTTCGCTCACAGAGCAAATTCACGCGCTGGCCGGAGAGCCGTTTAATGTAAACTCGACCCGTCAGCTTGGCGAGGTGCTTTTTGAGAAGCTCTCGCTGCCCGTCATCAAGACGAAAAAGACAGGCTGGTCGACCGATATAGAGGTGCTCGAGGCGCTCGCGGACCGCCATCCGATCATACCGCTCGTCATCGGGTACAGGCAGCTGGCCAAGCTCAAGGGAACCTATATCGACGGGCTGCTGCCCCTCATCCGAAAGGATACCGGGAGGATCCACACCCGCTTTGTGCAGACGGGTACCGCGACCGGCCGTCTTTCGTCGGCCGAACCCAACCTGCAGAACATACCGATAAGGATGCCCGAGGGGCGGCTCATTCGCAGGGCGTTCGTTGCGGGCGGGCCGGGCTGGGTGCTGGTAGACGCCGACTACTCGCAGATCGAGCTGCGCGTTCTGGCGCATATGGCGGATGACCCCGGGCTCATCGACGCGTTCCGGCGGGGTGAGGATATTCACAGGCGCACCGCGTCGCAGGTATTCGGCGTGCCGATGGAGGACGTGACCGACGCGATGCGAAGCAGCGCCAAGGCGGTCAACTTCGGAATCGTATACGGTATCAGCGACTACGGGCTGTCGCGCCAGCTGGGTATACCGCGCTCTGAAGCCGCACGGTATATCGGAAAATATCTCAATACGTTCGCGGGCGTCCGCCGGTTCATGGATGAGACGCTCGCTCTGGGCCGGGAGCGCGGCTATGTCGAGACAATGTTTGGCCGCCGCAGGGCCGCGCCGGGTCTGCGGTCGGGCAACTATAACGTGCGCTCGGCCGCCGAGCGCATGGCGATGAACGCGCCTATACAGGGCACCGCCGCCGACATCATTAAGCTGGCGATGATCGCGGTTCACCGCGCGCTGGCCGGACGGAAGCTCCGAGCCCGGCTCATACTCCAGGTACACGACGAGCTCATCGTCGACACACCCGAGGAGGAGCTTGCGGAGGTTACGCAGCTCGTTCGTGACGCGATGGAGCGCGTCGCGGAGCTCCGGGTGCCGCTGGTGGCCGACGTGGCCAGCGCGCACAACTGGTATGACGCAAAATAACAATCTACGGGGGGCTCCTATGATAGTAATCGGTCTGACCGGCGGCATCGCCTCGGGAAAGACCACCGCCGCCGATGTGCTGCGCCGCCTGGGCGCACGGATATGGGACGCCGACGAGGCCGCGCGGGCCGCGGTGCGGCCCGGCAGCGAAGGATACCGCGCGCTGCGCGCGAGGTTCGGGCCCGAGTTTTTCTTGTCCGACGGCGAGCTCGACCGGCGCAAGCTGGCTGAGCATGTATTTGGCCATCCGGAGCGATTGGCCGAGCTCAACCGGACGCTGCATCCCTATATACTGGCCGACATGCGCGAGCGGCTTCGTGCCTTTGAGGCCGAGGGCGCGGCCGTCGCGGTCATCGACGCGCCGCTCCTATTTGAGACGGGCATTGACCGCGAGGTGGATGAGGTCTGGGTTGTTTCCTGCGGGGAGGACGAGCAGCGCGAGCGGATGCGCCGCCGCAACGGGTATACGGGCGAGGAATCCGACGCGCGCATAGCGGCGCAGATGCCCGACGCCGAGCGCAGACGCCGCGCCGACCGCGTCATCGACACATCGGGCCAGCGGGCCGACACAGCCCGCTATATAGAGGGGCTGTACCTGGATATGCTGGAGGAGCGCCGGTGCGAAAAACCGTAATATGGGCGCCGGTGCGAAAAAGCGTAATATGGGCGCTAATACTCATTGCCGTCGCGGCTGCCTGTACTGCAGTGCTCTGGCCCAATGTACTGCGCGCCCGGTATCCGCTGCGCTACCGGGAGCATATCGTTCCGGCCGCCCATGCGGCGGGTCTGGATCCGGCGATGGTCGCGGCCGTCATTTACTGCGAGAGCGGCTTTCGCCCCGGCATCGTATCGTCAGCGGGGGCGGTCGGACTGATGCAGGTCATGCCCGAGACCGCGCTGTGGCTTTGTGAGCTGGAGGGGATGGAGCCAGTGAGCGGGGACGCGCTTACCGACCCCGCCACCAACATCACGCTGGGCTGCGCGATGCTTCGCCGCATGATCGCCCGGTACCGCGATACCGACACCGCGCTTGCGGCCTATAACGCGGGCCCCGGCCGGGTCGACGCGTGGCTCGCCGACGAGCGGTACACCGGGGACGGCAGTACGCTGTCCGACATACCGTACCCCGAGACCCTTGCCTATGTCAGAAAGGTACGCTCAGCCTATGAGAAGTACAGCACGATGTATACCTGGAGCGACGAGCGGCCGTAGCCGCGGAGCGCTTCTAATACTGATCTGTTTCCTGCTGCTTTTCGCCGGCTGCGACGCCGGCCCTGAAAACAGCTTTCCAAGGATAACGCCCAATATCGTTGGAGGCCCGGTCCGGGGCGGAACGCTGACCGTTCCCATACCCGACGACGTCGGCGCTCTTAATCCCCTCGCCGAGCGCTCGCGCGAGCTATGCAGTCTGTCGGGGCTCATTTTCGAGCCGCTCATCCGCTTCGACGTGAGCGGCGAACCCGACTCGTGTCTTGCTCAGTCCTGGCAGGTGGACGAGAGTCAGCTTACGTGGACATTCGCGCTGCGCGAGGGCGTGCCCTGGCACGGGCTGGGCCGGGACGTGACCGCCCGCGACGTGGCGTTCACGATGTCGCTCATAGAGGAAATGGGAGCCGAAACGCTCTACAGCGAGATGCTTGACTATGTGGACAGCTGGACGGTGACAGGCGACTACACGCTCGCTGTAACGATGAAGTATCCGTTCTATGGCGTCATCAACGCGCTGGATTTCCCGGTCGTGCCCGAAGGGTGCGGCTATACAAAGGATACAGCGCCGACGCTTGCCGTGGGGACAGGCCCCTATCGGATGATCTCAAACGACGCGGCGGCAGGCATGGTTCTAAAAATGAACGAAGAATGGTGGCGCAGGCTCCCCTATATAGAGGAGATACGTGCGCTTCCCTTCTCCAACAACGCCGAGGCGCTGGCCGCGCTGGTGCTCCAGCAGCTCGATGTGCTGCAGGAGGACAGCCTGACCGCGACGCAGTACCGCGACTCGGGAGACGCGAACGTATACGAGTACGCGACGCGGTACTTTGAGTTCCTCGCGCCCAACTTCAATTCGCTCTATCTAAAGGACGCGCGGGTACGGCAGGCTATAGCGTACGCGCTCAACCGCCAGGAGATCGCGAGCAACGTATATGTCAATCACGCCATCGTCGTCGACACGCCGATTCCGCCCACGTCGTGGCTCTATCAGGGACGCCTCGTCGTCTACAATCAGGACTTCGAGGAGGCCAAGCGGCTGCTCAAGCTGGCCGGGTGGAAGAACACCGACGAGGACAAATGGCTGGACGTTTCCCCCGAGGGCGTCGAGGACGATCTGTCGCTGGTGCTGCTCACATACGACGAGCCCGACCGCTCGCTGCGCTATGACGCGGCGCGGCTCATACAGACTCAGCTGGCCAACGTGGGCATAGAGATCGTCATCCGCTCGGAGTCGTGGGACGTTTTCGTGCAGATGATGCAGGAGGGCAACTACGACCTGCTGCTGGCCGGATGGTATCTGTCGGATATTCCCGACCTGCGGTTCGCGTTCGCGTCGGACTCGGAGGGAAACGTCTCAGGATACGAAAGCGAGCAGATGGACAACCTTCTCTCGCAGGCGCTCGAGCAGAATACCGCCGTCGGACTCCGGCAGGTCATGGGAGAGATAGACCAGCTCATCATAGCCGACCTGCCTATCATCAGCCTGTATTTCCGTACCCATACGCTGCTGACGACGCTTCCGGTCCAGGCGGTTCGCAACATCAGCGAGGACGACGCGTACGGGGGCATCGCCGACTGGTACATCGATCCGGGACTTCTGTCGTAAGATTGTAGGAGAAAGGAGCGCTTTTCGTATGCGCCCGAAACTCATGAAGGCACTGGTGAAGGCACAGGCCGGGCCGGGCCTCGCGCTGCGCGACGTGCCCGTACCGGCTCCCGGGGCGGGCGAGGTTCTTATACGGATACGCAAAACCGCGATCTGCGGAACCGATGTGCACATCTACAACTGGGACGAGTGGTCGCGGCAGACCATCCGGGCTCCGCTTACGATCGGCCACGAGTACGTGGGCGTCATAGAGGAGATCGGGGCGGGCGTGAGCGGCCTGTCGGTGGGTATGCTGGTCTCGGGAGAGGGCCATATTGTATGCGGGCGGTGCCGCAACTGCCTGGCCGGGCGGCGTCATCTGTGCCCTGATACCGTGGGCGTGGGCGTCAACAGGGACGGCGCGTTCGCCCAGTATCTGTGCATCCCGGCGACCAACGTATGGGTCTGCGACCCGGCGTTCCCCGAGGAGCTCTATGCTATATTCGATCCCTACGGAAACGCGGTGCATACGGCGCTGTCCTTCGACGTGCTGGGCGAGGATATTCTGATAACCGGGGCCGGGCCCATCGGTATACTCGCGTGCGCGGTCGTCCGCCACGCGGGCGCGCGAAACGTCGTCATTACCGACGTCAATCCCTACCGGCTGGAGCTCGCCCGGAAGATGGGGGCCACGATCGCCCTCAACGTCGCGGAGCGCTCACTTCCCGACGCGATGGCCGAGCTTCATATGAAGGAAGGATTCGACGTGGGCCTTGAGATGTCGGGAAGCGGCCCGGCGTTCGCGGAAATGATCGACCGGATGTGCAACGGCGGGAAAATCGCGCTCCTTGGCATTCACAAGCCCGGAACGCTCGTGGACTGGAACAAAATAGTGTTTAAGGGTCTGCGCATCAAGGGAATATACGGCCGCGAGATGTTCGAAACATGGTACAAGATGACGACGATGCTGCAAAGCGGTCTGGATATTTCTCCGATCATCACGCACCGGATGCCCTATACGCAGTATGAGGAGGGATTCCGCGTAATGATGAGCGGGCAGTCGGGTAAAATCATACTCAATTGGGAGGGCTGACGATGGATAAAAAAGCGATTCAAATATTTGCGGATGAGCTTAACGAGATACGCGCGGCGGGACTGTGGAAGGAAGAGCGGATCATAGGCAGTCCCCAGCGCCCGTGGATCGAGCTTGCCGACGGTCGGCGCGTGCTCAACCTGTGCGCGAACAACTATCTTGGGCTCTCGGATCACCCCGACGTGATCGCGGCGGCAAAGGCTAGTTACGACAGGCTCGGATACGGGCTCTCGTCGGTTCGTTTCATATGCGGCACACAGACTGTACACAGGGAGCTTGAAGCGTCGCTCGCGTCGTTTCTCGGCATGGACGACGCGATACTGTATTCCTCGTGCTTCGACGCGAACGGCGGCCTTTTTGAGACGCTGCTGACCGCCAGGGACGCCGTCATATCCGACGAGCTCAACCACGCCAGCATAATCGACGGCATCCGGCTGTGCAAGGCGGCCCGCTACCGCTACGCGAACAACGACATGGCGAGCCTCGAAGAGAAGCTCCGCGAGGCCGACGCCGCGGGAGCGCGCGTAAAGCTCATCGCGACCGACGGCGTATTCTCAATGGACGGCTTCATCGCGGGCCTCGGGGGCATATGCGATCTGGCCGACCGCTACGGCGCGCTGGTCATGGTCGATGATTCCCACGCGGTGGGCTTCATGGGCGCGCGCGGGCGCGGCACGCCCGAGTACTGCGGCGTGACGGGCCGCGTCGACATCATAACCGGAACGCTGGGAAAGGCGCTGGGCGGCGCGTCGGGCGGCTACACCGCGGCGCGGCGGGAGATCGTCGATCTGCTGCGGCAGCGCTCGCGTCCCTACCTTTTCTCCAACACGCTGGCCCCGGCGATCGCTTCGGCCTCGCTCGCCGTACTGCGTATGCTGGAGAGCTCGACGGCGCTGCGCGACCGCCTGGAGGACAATACGCGCTTCTTCCGCACCGAAATGGGCCGTCTGGGCTTTGATATTCCCCAGAGCGACCACCCTATCGCGCCCATCATGCTCTACGACGCGAACGCGGCGCAGGATATGGCGCGGCGCATGCTGGACAAGGGCGTATACGTGATCGGTTTCTTCTACCCGGTGGTGCCCCGGGGCAGGGCGCGCATACGCACGCAGATATCGGCGGCTCACACCCGGGAGGATCTCGAGTTCGCGATCGACGCGTTCGCCCGGTGCAAAAGGGAGATGGAAGGGGGAGCGTGATGGGCGAGGAAAAGTGTGCGGATAGGCGAGAGAGAAGCCAAAATATAATTTTATTTCTTGAAATAATCGCGTGCCTGGCGGTTTTGGCCGGCGTTATCCTGCTATCGTATTTTGTGTACGCGGGGGTATTCCGCCTGTATTTTGTCATATCCTCGCTGGGGAGCTGGGTCGTCGTTACGCTCATTAACTGGAAAAAGGAAACGGCCACAGATCGGCCGAAGGTGCGCTGGTTCACCGTTTTCCTGATCGCTTTGGCAGTCGCACTGTCTGTGGCCATGAAGCCCGCGATCACGTACGGCGAAGGCAAGCGGATAGCAGCCCGGCAGGGCTATGAGAACATATCCGAATTACGCGTTAGGTCGATGCGGTCATTCGGGCTAAAGACTTCGCGTTTCGTTCGAGACGCGTATCTTTATACCGGAGAAAAAGACAACGCACGGTATTACATATTGTTAAGCCCGATCGACGGGCAAATCGAGACCGAGAAGATCGGCGACGGCAACTACCTCGACATGTATTTTGAATCATATATTTTGAACCCTTAATTCATTATCTTATTCAATTTCTTAAAACTTCTAAATTTGTTCCTTTTACTACTATATATTCTACAAATGCAGAAATGAGCCCCGCTTGCGTTAGTTTTTGGCAGCGAAATATGCCTGATGTCATGAATTTGGACTAAATGTGCGAATGTGTCCATTGGTTTTTGATAGAATATGTGCTAATTTGAACATACATTAGGGCGCATTTACAGGATATAACGAGTACGGACGGGTGAGGATGCACGATGAAAGGTAACAGCAACCGGGGTTCACTGGGAAAGCGTATATTGTACCATAAGGAACTCTATATGATGCTTATTCCCGTGATCGCATACTTTATTATTTTCAAATATATTCCAATGTTCGGGTTGCTGATCGCATTCCAGGATTACAGCGTTTTCGGCGGCATCTTCAACAGCGAGTGGATAGGCCTGAAAAACTTTATCGAATTTTTGACGGGCCGCCTGGCGCTCTCGGTCATACGCAATACGATACTTATCAATGTGTACAGTCTAATTTTTAGTTTTCCGATGCCGATTATATTCGCGCTGCTCCTCAACGAAGTAACCCAGATGAAATTCAAGCGCACGATACAGACCATCACATACATGCCCCACTTCATATCGATGGTCGTGGTCGTGAGTATGCTGTCGGTCATGCTCTCGCCCACATACGGCGTCGTGGGAAACCTGATGCGAAAAATGGGGCTGGAACCCATATTCTTCATGGGCAAGGCGGAGTACTTCCGGACGCTGTATATCACCTCGGGGATATGGCAGGAGACGGGCTGGGGATCCGTCATATACCTTGCCGCCATAAGCGGCATCGATCCCAGCCTGTACGAGGCCGCCGTCATCGACGGAGCGTCCCGCTTCAAGCA
>JAAYXU010000102.1 GCA_012515725.1 Clostridiales bacterium
CGCAGGGCCTTGGCGCCAACGCCGTTGTGGGCGTGGACATCGACTACGAGGTGCTCGGCCAGGGGAACAACATGCTCATGGTGACCGTCAGCGGTACTGCCGTGCGTGTCGAGTGAGCCGGGCCATAAAGAAAAGAACCCGCAAGGGTTCTTTTCTTTACCCGCAGATTCTAATAGTTCTCGATTTTCTTGAAGCGCTGCTTCATCGTTACGGTGCCGTTGACAATATTCACCTGTACCATCTCGTCGCCCTCCAGATAGCGCCGTACGGATTCCTTGCCGTAGGGGGCCTCGAGATTCAGTATCAGCGTGTCGTTCTCTATCAGGCCGGTCGTCATGACTACATCATCGTCATGGATCGACTTCGTGCACGTCTTTCCGTCGGCCATGCAATGGTACCGCATTTCGGTTTCCTTGCCCACCCGAGGCTTCCATCTCTCGATGATCGTGAAGGACACGCCGTCCCGGTGTATCGTAACAAGGGACTTGCCCTTTGCGATTTTTCCGCGTTTCAGGCCGCCGATACCCCTGGCGATCAAATATGGGATTACATTTTCGCGCTGCGTCGCCTCCCAGGTTCCATGAAAACTCATTGCTTCTTCACCTCCAAAATTCAACACAATATGTCACGTTGAGTATAATAAATATAGTTCATAAATTCAATGGATAGTTTGTTTTGTTCACGAAAAGTTAAGAAAGGTTCACAATTCAAGGCCCGTGCGGTCAGTGTGTTTCGTAATGCTCCGGGGTCGCGCTTCGCTTAATAAGTAAATGCTGTCACCCTGATCGCTTACGCGAATGTGCTTGCAAAAGCACGCATATTCGCATATAATGACCGTGATCGACCGATTATGGAGGTGAACAGCGTGGACGCGGACCCGCGAAGTCGCAACATTCGTCAAATATTCACCGGCGCAGGGAAGGCGCGGCCCGCGGTGCATCACCGGGACTAACGCCCAATGGCCTTCCTCCTTTGTGTCGGTGCGCAAGGAGGATAGGTATGCTTCAGATCATCAAAACTTTTCCGGATGGCCAGCGGCCGCTTGAGCGCATCGAGGAAGGCTGCTGGGTCAATCTATCCTGTCCCACCCCCGAGGAGCTGGCCCGCGTAGAGCAGGAGACCGGCGTTCTGGGTGAATATCTTCGCGCCGCGCTGGACGAAGAGGAGCGCTCCCGCATAGAATGGGACGAACATACCGGGCAAGCGCTCATACTCGTGGACATCCCGCGCGTCGAGAAGGAGGGCGACTCCTTCGTATACACGACGCTGCCCTTCGCCCTCATCCATATGGACGAATACCTGATCACGGTTTCGCTTGCCGAGTCGCCTCTCGTTCGCAGCTTTCAGGAGGGCGTGGTGCGGGGGTTCTATACCAATAAGAAAACCCGATTCACATACCAGCTCCTCTACCATAACGCCAGCCGGTATCTGCACTATCTCAGACAGATCGATAAGTCCAGCAACCGCGTCCACGAGAAGATGCAGAAGAGCTACCGCAACAAGGAGCTGCTGCAGCTCATGGCGCTGGAGAAATCGCTTGTCTATTTCTCCACGTCGCTCAAATCAAATGAGATGGTGCTCGAGAGGCTAATAAAGGTCAACTTCATACAGAAGTACCCCGAGGATCAGGATCTTCTCGAGGACGTCATAGTCGAGAACAAGCAGGCCATGGAGATGTGCTCGATATACCGCGACATACTCTCGGGCATGATGGACGCGTACGCATCCATCATATCCAACAACCTCAATATCGTTATGAAGTTCCTGGCGGCCGTCACGATCGTCATATCGCTGCCCACGCTGGTCACGAGCGCGTGGGGCATGAACGTACGCATGCCCTGGGGCGAGCACCCCTGGGGATTCGCTATTGTCTCCGGTCTGTCGGTAGCCATCGCGATCGCGGCCGGACTCATCATGTGGCGCAAGAAAATGTTTTAAGGGGAACCGCCGGATTAAGGCGATTCCCCCGGTGATCGGTTATGACCGGTGCGCGGTATGCCCCGGTCAGTTTTTTATAATTTCACCCAGTGCCGCTCCTGCGAGGAGACGACCAGCGCGTCCAGTACCCGCTGGCACGCAACACCGTCTTCAATCGTCGGGGCAATCCCGTCGCCCTTACCGCGTACGATGTCGATATATGACTGCATCTGGCTGGCGCGATAGCGCGCGGGCACGCGTACCCAGTGCATTCCCTCGGTGATACGGTCCACATCGCCCAGGCAAACGCCCAGCTCGTCGGGGCGGTTCAGGTCGATCGCCAGCGCGCCTGCTGCGCCATAGATTTCGAACTTGATCGAGTTCGCGTTCCCCATCGCGCAGCGGGAAATAGAAAACGTCGCGGCCGCGCCGCCCGACATTTCGGCCAGGAAATGGCAGTAGTCGTCTGTCTCCACTTCGCCGATCTCATCGGAATCGATCTTGGGCCGCTTCTTTACGAGGATCCCCGTCTGCGCGGTGACCCCGTCTATATCGCCTATGAGGAAGCGGGCCATATCAATGAGATGGGACCCCAGATCGCCCAGCACGCCTGTTCCGGCCATGCTCTTTATGAACCGCCATTCCAGCCGCCGTCCCTCCATGAACGCGCTGGATTTGAGATACTCAACGTAGAGATTGGCCACCTCGCCAAGCTGACCGCGGTCCATGATCCATTTCGCGAAGCGCACCGCCGGCCGGAACCGGTTGGAGAAGCATACCATCGAGGGAACGCCCGCGCTTTTCACCGCGTCGCGTATGCGCATGGCTTCCTCGGCGCTCATCGCGATCGGTTTTTCCACGCAGACCGCCTTTCCGGCGCGCGCCGCGGCAATCGCCATCTCCGCGTGCAGATAGTTGGGTGTGCATATGTCTACCGCGTCGACGTCGGAGCACGCGATGAGCTCGCGGTAGTCGCGGAACCTGCGGTTCTCGGGTATCCCGTACCGCTCGGCGGCCGCAGTTAGCCGTCCCTCGTCGATATCGCACAGCGCCGTGAGCTTCCCGCCCCGAGCCGCCTCTATGCCCGGCAAATGCACTCCGTTGGCGATACCGCCCGCACCAATCAGACCGATCTTTACTTCATTCATTGTTTTGTCTCCTTTCCGATTTAGACCATGAAGGGCTTGAGGTAGTCCCGCGCCTTCAGCAGTCCCATCGACCGCCGCTCGCCCATAAAGAGCGGGTCCTCGTTCTCTATGAGTATCGGGCCGTCGTATTCCGCGTCGTAGAGCGCCTTGAACACCTCGCGCCAGTCAATTCCGCCCCAGCCCGGCAGACGATACCGCCAGTCGCGCAGGCCCGGAAGCTGCTTTCCGAATATGCCGCACTCGGCCTGTGAGGACGTGATCTCGGCGTCCTTCGCGTGGAACGCATAGATACGGCTGCTAAACTTGCGCAGCGCACCTACGATGTCGATCCGCTGCCAGTATAGATGCGACGGATCGAACTCCAGCCCGATCGCCTGCGAGGGAACCGCGTCGAACATCGCCTCCCACATCTCGGGAGTGTAGCCGATATTGCAGACACGCCGCGGGTAACCCTTCATGTGCGGGCAGTTCTCCAGCGCGATCCTGACGCCCTCGTCCTCGGCGATATGGGCGTAGCGCGAGAATACCTCGCGGTACATGGGCAGATTGTCGGCCGGAGAGCGGTCGGCGTCACCCCGCGCGCATGTGGCGACGATATCCGTGCCGAACCGGCGCGCCGTCCTAAGCAGCTTTTCAAAGTAGCGGTTGTTTTCGCTGCGGCGGTCGGGGTCGGGATCCAGATGGTTGACCTTGCTGTAGAGCGTGGCGATCGATATACCGTTCTGGCCGCAGACCGACAGTATTTCATCGAGATCCTTTTTCCCGATCGCGTCGATGTCGATGCCAAAGCCGTCGGTTCCGACGTACAGCTCCAGGCACTCAAATCCGTTCGCGGCGGCAAACGCCACTGCGTCGGGCGAATACTTTGTCATGTATCCCAGCTTCATCGCATATCTCCTCCGGTGTTTATTAGAGCGACGCGGCGCTCCGATGCGCATTATGATCAGTGTACCCAAAAAAGAAACGCGCGGGAAGGGACGGACCAATCAAAGGCTTGTACTTTTCAACCAGATTAGCCCGTCCCCAGCGCGTGTCATATCTTGACCGATCCGATCATGACGCCCATAGAACGCTCTTATATCGTAATACAGGCATATACCTGTAAGCAAACGCTGTTGCCTGTCTTTAAGGTGTTCATCAATAAGGCGTTGGACGTTTTATGAAATTACATTCCGCAGAAACCGTCCCTACCTCTGCACCCGCCCCGAGGCGTCGCCCGCGGCGAGCCTACTGACCTCGTCGGCCGAGATGATATTGAAGTCGCCCTCTATCGTCTGCTTGAGCGCTGAGGCCGCCACCGCGAACTCGAGCGCCTGCGCGTCGCCCATGCCGGTGAGCGTGCCGTGTATAAGGCCCGCGCCGAAGCTGTCGCCGCCGCCGACCCTGTCGACGATGTGCACGACGTAGCGCCTCGATACATGGCACGTCCTGGCCGTGCACAGAATCGCCGACCACCCGTTTTCGCTGGCCGAGTACGATTCGCGCAGCGTGATCGCGACGCTCCGGAAGCCGAACCGCTCTATGAGCGTCGCCGCGACCTTACGGTATCCCTCGGTGGACAGGTTGCCATGCGATATGTCCGTCTCGGCGGCCCGTATGCCAAACACCTTGTCGGCGTCCTCCTCGTTGGCGATGAGCACGTCGACATAGGGCATGAGCCCGGCCATCACGGTTCCGGCCTTCTCGGGGGACCAGAGGTTCTTGCGATAGTTGAGGTCGCAGCTGACCGGTATGCCCTTGTCGCGGGCGGTGCGGATCGCGTCCAGCGCGATGGCGGCCACATTATCTCCGAGGGCCGGCGTGATGCCCGTGAAATGGAACCAGTCGGCGTCCCGCAATATATGGTCCCAGTCGAAATCCTCGCGCGAGGCTGTCGCGATGGCCGACCCGGCCCGGTCGTACACTACCTTCGAGGGGCGCACCGACGCGCCTTTTTCGCAGTAATAGATGCCAAGGCGGCTGCCCCCGCGCACGATCAGCGATGTGTCGACGCCGTACTGTCTTAGCTCGTTGCGGCATGAGTCGCCTATCGCGTTGGCCGGAAGCCTGGTTACAAACGCCGCGTCGTGCCCGAACTGCGCCAGCGAAAGCGCGACATTGGCCTCCCCGCCCCCGTACAGCGCGTCGAAGGAGCGGGCCTGCTCAAAGCGCAGGTATCCGGGCGGTGAAAGCCGCAGCATGATCTCTCCGAAAGTAATAATTCTGGCCATTAGTCTGATCCTCCGTTACTTCGCGCGCGCCGCGGCGATCTCCGCGAGGAATTCCCGCGCCGTACGCGTGATTTTGCCATAGTCCCCGGTCTTGGCCCCGTCCACCAGCGCGCCCCCGGCGCCCAGCGCCACCGCGCCGGCACGGATCCAGTCCTTCGCGTTGCCGACCGAAACTCCGCCTGTGGGCATGAGCTTGGCCTGGGGCAGCGGGCCCATCAGGTCCTTGATGACCGCGGGCCCGAAAAGCCCCGCCGGAAACACCTTGAGTATGTCCGCTCCTGCCTCCATTGCCTGCACCGCCTCGCGGACCGACAGCACGCCGGGCATCGAGGGCGCGCGGTATCGGTTGCACAGGCGGACGGTGCCGGGATCGAAATAGGGACTCACTATGAACTGCGCGCCCGAAAGCAGCGCGATACGCGCGGTTTCCGCGTCCAGTACGGTTCCCGCGCCCAGCAGTATCTCGCCATTAGGGTATGCTTCCGCCAGCGATTCGATGACGCGGTGCGCGCCGGGCACTGTAAATGTGATCTCTAGCGCCGCCACGCCTCCCTCCAGGCAGGCTTCGGCGATACGGCGCGCCATGTCGCCGCTCTGGGCCCGCACGACAGCCACCAGGCCGATATCGCATATCCTTTGTATGATCTTTTCCTTGTCCATATCAGTTTCCTCCCGCTAAATAGATAATGGCTGATCCAGCCAGCCCAGACGCCGCGAAATCTGGCGCGCCGCCTCCAATACATGCCGTGCCGTATCCGGGTCCCGAGCGGGCGTAAGCTGGGCGGCCGGGCCCGACGTGCTGACCGCCGCGATCACCTGGCCGCGATAGTCCCGTATCGGAGCGCCCACGC
>JAAYXU010000103.1 GCA_012515725.1 Clostridiales bacterium
CCCGGCGATGGAGATGCAGACCAACCATATCCATATGAAGGAGCGGCCGCAGTGCCATCATTTCGTGGTGCTCCCGCGCGGGGACGGGGGCTTTGCCCACGACGAGCGGATGGAGAACGACGCGTTCACAGTCCCGGAGGACGTGCAAAAGACGATCGATAAGCTGGCGCGCGGCGGCAACCTCGTCATGCTGTGCCACCCGGTATGGTCCAACACCGACTTTTCCGACTACGGCGGTCTTACCGGCCTGTTCGCGATGGAGGTATTCAATACCGGATGCCATAACGAAAGCAACACGGGGATGGCGGGCTCCCGGTGGAACGACATGCTGCGCGCGGGTGTGCGGATGTGGGCCGCAGCCGTCGACGACGCGCACAGCGTGCCGCAAATGGGCCAGGGATGGATCTGCGCCCGCGCGCGCGAATTAAGCCATGCCGCCATCATCGAGAGCCTCGAAAAAGGATGGTTCTATGCGTCGACCGGGCCGGAAATTCATGAGTTTTTCATTGAGGACGGCGAGGCGGTCGTGCGCTGCTCTCCGTGCAGGAGCATCTACCTGCGCTCTGACCGGATCGGCGGCGGCAGGAGCCGGAGCGCGTTCGCCGAGTCGGGCGGCGCGCTGCACGAAGCCCGGTTCAAACTGCCCGACGGAGCGCGGTACATTCGTATCGAGTGCGTCGAGGACGAGAACCGGATCGCCTGGAGCCAACCGATCTGGCTGGACGGGGAACGCGCAGGAGGTAACAGATAGATGGATTATAACGCCTTCCCCGGCCCGGGCCGCTTTTATAAGGGCTGCCTTCACACCCACTCGACGCGCTCGGACGGCAAGCTGACGCCCGGGGAATCCCTGTCGCTTTACCGGCGTCTCGGATACGATTTCGCCGCGCTGACCGACCACAATGTGATGAACCGGGAGCGCTTCGGAATGCCCGACGATTTTCTTGTGCTCCCGGCGATGGAGTTTCAGACCGATTACTATGAAGACAGCAAGCGGACAAAGTGCCATCATTTCGTGGTGCTCCCGCGCGGGGACGGGGGCTTTGCCCACGACGAGCGGATGGAGAACGACGCGTTCACAGGCCCGGAGGACGCGCAAAGGACGATCGATCGGCTGGCGCGCGGCGGCAATCTCGTGATGCTGTGCCACCCGGTCTGGTCCAACACCGACTTTTCCGACTACGGCGGTTTACGCGGCCTGTTCGCTATGGAGGTATTCAATACCAGCTGCCAAAATAAGTACAGCATCGGCCTGTCCGATTCGCGGTGGAACGACATGCTGCGCGCGGGCGCGCGGATGTGGGCCGCCGCCGTAGACGACGCGCACAGCGTGCCGCACATGGGCCAGGGATGGATCTGCGCCCGAGCGCGCGAATTAAGCCACGCCGCCATCATCGAGAGCCTCGAAAACGGATGGTTTTACGCGTCGACCGGGCCTGAAATCCACGAGTTTTTTGTGGAGGACGGCGAGGCGGTCGTACGCTGCTCTCCGTGCAGGAACGTTTATCTGCGCTCCGACCGGATCGGCTGCGGCAGACAGGTGGTCCATAGCGAGTCGGGAGGCATGCTGCCCGAGGCAAGGTTCAAGCTGGCCGCCGGGGTGCGGTACGTGTGGGCCGAGTGCGTCGAGAGCGAGGGCAGGATCGCCTGGAGCCAGCCCATCTGGCTGGAGGAGTAGCGCGGCCTACGCCGAGCCGCAGCGCTCGTAGTAGAACAGGTATTGCTGCATGATGCCGGCATATCCGCGGTAGCGCTCAAAAGGGAAGCCCTGCCCGTAGTGCCGGGCGAGCACGCGCCGGATCCATGTGTCGACCGGGAACGCGTCGGTATGGTGCAGGCCGTAGAGAAGGATGCAGTTGGCGACCTTGTCCCCGATGCCGGGTACGGCCGTGAGCTGGCGGTAGGCATCCTCCCGCGACAGCGCCGCCAGCTTCGCAAAATCGATGTCGCAGCGGGCCAGCGCGATGATATACCGGTCGCGGTAGCCCGCGCCCAGCGCCCTTAAATCCTCGGCGCTCGCGGCGCGCAGCGCGTCGCGCGTCGGGAAGCCATAGTACGCGGTCCCGTCTGCCGAAACGCAGCGCCGTCCGTAGCGCGCGCAGAGCCGCTCAATGAGCGCCTTGATGCGCGGGATGTTGTTGTTCTGCGATATGACGAACGAAACCGCCGCCTCCCATGGGTCCTGCCGCAGCACACGCATACCGGAGCCGAACGCGACCGCTCCGCGCAGAAACGCGTCGTCGGCCGCGACCGAATCGATATAGGCGGAGTAGTCGGCGTCCAGATCGAAGTACGGACGCCAGACGCGCTCGTACCCGTCCCGGCCGCACTCGAACCGGAATATCCGCCCGCTCTGGGATACTACGACCCTCTTTTCCCCCGCGATCACCGCAAAGCGTCCCGGCCCGATCGGATCCATGCGAAAGCACTGCCCCGACCGCGCTATCTGCATGAGATCGAAATGGTCTATCGCGGTCTCGATCATACGGGCCGCCCGTCCAGTATGCTCTCGTAGTCGGGGCGCACGTCCATCATCGGAAGAAGCGTCGAGAGATTGACGCGGCTGCGCATGAACGGATGGTAGATAAGGCCCGCCAGTCCCAGCTCGCGCGAAACGCCGATTTCCTCTACCGTCGTCGCCGCGCCCGCCTTTTTCATAAGCTCGGTAAGTTCGCCGCACGAGGGAAGCCCCTCGCTGATAAGGCGGCGTATCCGGGGCCATTTCTCCTCCAGCGTCCCGGGCGCGATCCGCGCGAGGGGCGAGGGCGTGTTCGCCTGTCTGACCTCGTCGGAAAAGTGCGGGCCATAGGCCGCGTATACCGCGTCCCAGTCGATCCGCGGCGCGTGAAAGCTGATCTCACCTAACTCGGCCAGCCACCTGTAGAGCCTCGTGATAAAGATCGTCGCGACGCCGACCTTCTTGCCGTGGTAATCCGAGATCCGCCCCTCGGCGAGCTTCTTGATCTCCCAGAAATGCGATATGATATGCTCCGAGCCCGAGGCCGGACGCACACTGTCCCCGAGCCGC
>JAAYXU010000104.1 GCA_012515725.1 Clostridiales bacterium
GTTTCCAAAGCCCTCAGCCGCGGCGATGAGCGCCTCCTCCGTGGGATCTAAGAGCCCGCGAATGAACTTTGCGTGCTCGGCCATGATCCGGTTCCAGAAAGCCTCTTGCCGCACCGCATCGCTGACAACGTCCGGCGAGACGCGATTTTGGAGCCGCATCAGTATATCGACAAAGAACTGCGCTTCCCTTCGGATATGCTCGATTAGAAGCGGATAGTTTGTCGTAAAAAGGCTGCAGCTCAGCACATTATTCAGCACCAATGTCTTATACCGGATAATGTTCTGCGACGCGGCGATCGCGTTATTGTTAAGGTTCGTCACGGATTGCACCAGCCCCGGGCTGACCGCGGGATTGGCGTACCGACTTCCCAGAGACGCCTCAGCCTGCGTAATGTTGGAGTTGATCGGTATACCCGAAAGAAAGGACGACGCTCTTTCGGCGTCGTATGTATACTGGGTCACCATATCATTCTGCGCGTCTATCACTCCGTAGGAAAGACCGACGGCGTGCATGAGCAGCATTCCAAACGTTTCCCTGAACATCCTGGCCTGCTGTATCAGCGCATGGTTTTTGGGGGGTATTGAGGCCTCGAGGAAAAACGAGTGCTCTTTGAGTATGCGGAGGAAAAAGAGGTTTATTTCAAGCGATTGTATCACATAATCGAGATCGGACATCATAGCGATCCCCTCCCGTATATAATCCTTTTTTATACTATGATTAAGCATACGGCAGAGTGCGCATTGACTCACAAGAATAAAGAACAAAAGAGACGCGGCGGGAGCAGGCCCTTACTGCAGCGTCTGCCCGAACTGCCCCAGCAGTATAAGATAATGGTTGGCTTCTCTGAGAACGTGGTCCGCCAGCAGCGGTACGATGACGGAGCGTATATCGCAGTCCAGTAATCCCTTGGTCGCCCGCGTTTTAAAATCCCTGAGCTCGATTGTCGCCTCTTTGCTGTCCTGCGTCACCCCGGGAAGATCCGCGGGCGCGCAGGCCAGCTCCATAGCCCTGCGGGTCAGCGCGTCAAACTCCTCTGCAAAGTCCCCGGCCATATGGATGAGCGCTCCCTCTATCGGATCGAGCATCCCGAGTATGAACTTCGCGTGCTCAGCCATTATCTGATTCCAGAAGGCCTCTTTTTCGATCGCATCGCCTATAGCCTCGTCGGGAGAGGCGCGGCGTTGAAGTTTTTGAAGTATATCCGCGTATAGCTGCGCTTCCCTGCGGTCATGCTCGATGAGCAGCGGGTAGCCGGTGGTAAAGAGCCTGCAGCTTGCAACGTTTTCGAGCAACAGTGTCTTAAAGCCGATAAGGTCCCGCACCGCGGCGATCGCGCTCGTATTAAGCTCCAGGACGCGCCCGATAAGCGCCGGGGTCACTGCCGGGTACCCCGAAGGACTGCCAAGATACAGCTCCGCCTGCGTAACATTCAGGTTTACAGGTATTCCCGTCAGAAACGATGTCGCCCTTTCGGCCTCGTATGTGTATTCGGTCACGGCGTCGCTTTGCGCCCCGACAATCCCGCAGGAAATGCTGACCGCGTCCATGAGGAGCCTCTCGAATCTTTCTCTGAGCGCGGTCGCCCGCTGCAGCAGATCGTGGTTTTTCGCAGGAAGCGCGGCCTGTATCAGTATGATGTGCTCTTTCATGACGCGCAGGAAAAAGAGGTGAATGTGAAGCGACTCTTTGACAAACGCCACATCGGAAAGCATAGCGGCGACCCCCCGTTTCATATTACCCATTAATACTATGAAACGGCGGACGCGCAAATGAGAGTCCGCCGTGGGAACGGGCGAGTGCCAGAAATAATCCGGCTCATCCCGGCCAGAGGGCCACGGATGAGCCGGGCTTTGAGGTTAACGCGCTTAGTCGAAATCGTAATGGATCATGACGCCGTCCCCGGAGAGCCGACCCTGGAGCTCGGCTACCGGCAGATCGCGCAGCGCCTGTCCCGATAGCGCGGTCATCGCGGCGGCCGTCCCCGCCGCCTGCCCTGTCAGCGCGCAGGTCGGTATGACCCGCGTGATCTCCCAGGCGTCGCCCACGGCGGCGGTGCAGCGGCCCGCGGCCAGCATGTTCGCGATGGCCGGATCGTACAGGGAGCCAAACGGTACCTCGAATACCGGGCCGGGCTTGCGCCAGTCCCCGACGCAGCCGATCGAGTCCGCCGTGTGGCGGTGGTCGTCCTCGGGCGTCAGAGCGACCGCGCCGCGCAGGCGCCGAGTCGTGCGCAGATCGGCCATTGTGGGTAGCAGCATGACCGTGCTTTCGTCGGGGTTCACCGACTCCCGGATGTTCCTGCGTCCGTCCATCACGTACCGCGTCACTTCATGGGCGGTCAGCCCCCGGTACGGGCCGGCCTCGCTGGGTATCCGGCCTCCGGCTACCGAGCCCGCCACCTTCAGTCGATACCGGTCGATATGGACGTTTCTGCCCTCGGCCCGCGGCATACCGCTCTTCCAGTCGGCGATGAAGCACCAGTTGGTCAGCCAGTTGCCGCCCTCGACGCAGGCGGCTCCCGCGCGCATCAGCGCGTCGGCGTCGCCTGTCGCGTCCACCACCGCCGCGCAGCGGTAGGCTACGCGCCCGCCCTTCTCCTCGACGACGACGGCGACGCACCGGTCGCCCTCCATCACCGGACGGCAGAAAACCGTGTCGAAACGGATCTCAGTACCCGTATCGGCGACCCATTGGTCGAGGTCGATCACATATTCACAGGGATTGAACGCAGTCCGGTACCGTGCGGACGGCTGCCCCTCGCCGGTCAGCCAGGCCGGGTCTAGCGTATCATAGCCATGGCGTATCGACAGCAGCAGCAGTTCCTCCGCGATGCCCGTCGTCACCTTGTGTCCCATGCCGTCGCACAGCGGCAGATAGATATTGATGAGGCCTATCGTCGCCAGCCCGCCCAGCGATATCGATTTCTCGA
>JAAYXU010000105.1 GCA_012515725.1 Clostridiales bacterium
CGTAGCAAGTATCCTCGAGCGGGGAACGGCAGGGCAGCCAATACACATTGGACTCAAGCGCGAACCATTGTCGTATTGCGCTTATTTGGCGCTGGCAGATACGAATTCGGACTACACCGTTTCCTTTTTGGACGGATACGAGGAAATCATCACGGCATTGAAGGACGGGGCGATTGACGGTGCGCTGCTGCCCGCTCGCTATGTCGGAGAGTTGACTGAGGATGAATACACGGTGATTGCCGTCACGGCATATATGAGCCTTACAGCCATAGAAAACGGCGGCTCGATTACTTCCATATACGATCTCGACGACAAACCCATCGTCATACCGGATTCGGTTCAAAGCGCGCCGGAAATGCAGATGCTAAGCGTACTGCTTTCGCATGCGGGCATCTCCCCGGATCTCACTTTTGAGCCCGAGGATACGGTGTGGCAAAGGGTACAGGACGGTAATTTTGAAATCATGATACTTCCAGCTGAGCAATGCGCGCCAGTACTTGCGTACAGCGTCAAGTACCGGAGCTGTTTTAAACTTGCAAGCCAATGGAATGCGCTTATTGGCGCTCAGCCCCCGGCGGGCGGCTGTATCATCGTACGAAGCGCATGTATCGAGGAGAAGCGGGATGCGATATACGATTTTTTGGCCGCGCTGGAGAACTCGATACGCTTTCTCACCACACATCGCAATAAATCCGCGACGGCGATCGTGTTAAATGGCCTCGGCGATGATATCGACTACATTCGCGGTACAATCTCTCATTGCATGTTCGTATACCTCGATGGAGAATACATGGACGAATCGATCCGCCAGCTGTCTATGCTGACACAGATACAGTAATCATCATTTATTGCCTATATGCTTTTCATATTCTACGCACATGCGTTTATGTAGCGGCCGTCAGGCGATTCGGGGACGATCGACCCGCTCCCGCCGGTGGTAATAAATACTCATGGACAAATATTTACGAATATATGTTCTTTTTTGCGCTGGTGTGTTATAATGAAATGATTGCACGAGGAGGTGAAACCATGCCGCCATTCAGGATCCACTCACCCTACCGTCCAGCCGGAGACCAGCCCAAAGCCATCGATCAGCTGGTTCGCGGGCTTGAGGCCGGCATGCCCCGACAGGCGCTCATGGGTGTCACCGGCTCGGGAAAGACGTTTACGATGGCCGGAGTCATCGAGCGCACGCAGCGGCCCGCGCTGGTCATCGCGCACAACAAAACGCTGGCGGCGCAGCTGTGCAACGAACTGCGCGAGCTTTTTCCCGAGAACGCGGTCGAGTACTTCGTAAGCTATTACGATTATTACCAACCCGAGGCCTATATTCCTGCCACCGACACATACATCGAGAAGGAGTCCGATATTAACGACGAAATCGATCGGATGCGCCACTCGGCCACCGCGTCGCTGCTGGAGCGCCGGGACGTTATCGTCGTCGCCAGCGTTTCATGCATCTATTCTCTGGGCGATCCCAAGGAGTATTTGGAGCTGGGCCTGTCGCTGCGCCCGGGCATGGCCCGGGACAGAGACGAGATCATCGCCCGGCTCGTCGATATGCAGTACGAGCGCAACGACGTGAACTTCGTGCGCGGCGCGTTCCGTGCGCGGGGCGACGTGCTGGAGATCTATCCGGCATCCTACACCGACCAGGCCATCCGGGTCGAGTTTTTCGGAGACGAGATAGAGCGGATCAGCCAGTTCGAGGTCGTGACCGGCCGCGCACAGCGCGTTTTCGACCATGTGATGATATTCCCGGCGTCGCATTACGCCGCGTCTCGTGAGAGGATAGAGCGGGCCATCCGTCAGATAGAGGCGGATCTGGCCGTGGAAACAGCCGCGTTCGAGTCTGAGGGAAAGCTGCTGGAAGCGCAGCGCCTCGCGCAGCGCACCCGCTACGACATCGAAATGATGCGGGAGATCGGTTACTGCAGCGGAATCGAGAACTATTCGCGGTACTTTGACGGACGGGTTCCCGGACAGCCCTCCTACTCGCTTCTGGACTTCTTCCCGAAGGATTATCTCTTATTCATCGACGAATCGCATGTGACGGTCAGCCAGATACAGGCGATGTACGCCGGGGACCGCTCGCGCAAGGACATGCTGGTTCAGTTCGGGTTCCGCCTCAGGGCGGCATACGACAACCGGCCTCTCACTTTCGCGGAGTTTGAGGAGCGCATGGGCCAGACCATATATGTGAGCGCGACTCCCGGCCCATTTGAGCGCGGGTGCGCGGGCCAGATCGTCGAGCAGATCGTGCGACCCACGGGTCTTGTCGATCCACAGATCATCGTTCGTCCGGTGAGCGGACAGGTGGACGACCTGATCGGAGAGATACGACACGTGACCGAGCGCGGATTCCGGGTGTTGGTTACGACGCTTACCAAAAAAATGGCCGAGAGCCTGACCGACTATCTGGCAGAGCTTGCGATCCGCGTAAGGTATCTTCACTCCGATATCGACACGCTGGAGCGCATGGAGATACTGCGCGATCTGCGCGCCGGTGAATTCGATGTGCTGGTGGGTATCAACCTGCTGCGGGAGGGCCTGGATCTTCCCGAGGTGGCGCTGGTAGCCGTGCTGGACGCCGACAAGGAGGGATTCCTGCGCTCCGAGACGTCGCTCATACAGACTGTAGGCCGGGCCGCCCGCAATGTGGATGGCTACGTCATATTCTACGCCGATACCGTGACCCGGTCGATGCGCAGCGCGATCGACGAGACCAACCGCCGCCGGGCGCTACAGGAAGCCTACAACAAAGAGCACGGCATCACGCCCCGGTCGATACACAAGGCGGTGGGCGAGCTGCTTACGATCAGCAGAGCCGCCGAGGAAACAAAGCCCGTCCAGCCCAAGACCGAGTACCGGACGCTTGCCGACCGCATCGAGGCGCTCGAGCTGGAAATGAAGGAGGCGGCCGCCCGACTGGATTTCGAGCGCGCGGCCGTCATACGGGATGAAATAAAAAAACTGAACCAACAATAGCCGACGGAGGACATTTCGCACTATGGAGTCAATTACCATCCGGGGGGCCCGTGAGCATAACCTGAAAAATATCGACGTAGCCATACCCCGCAACAAGCTGGTCGTCGTGACCGGACTGTCGGGTTCGGGCAAGTCGTCGCTTGCCTTTGATACGCTCTACGCCGAAGGCCAGCGCCGCTATATGGAGTCGCTGTCGTCCTATGCGCGGCAGTTCCTGGGGCAGATGGAGAAGCCCGACGTAGATATCATCGAAGGTCTGTCCCCGGCTATATCCATCGACCAGAAAGCCGCCAGCCACAACCCCCGCTCGACGGTGGGCACTGTGACGGAAATATACGATTACCTGCGTCTCATGTACGCGCGCATCGGGGTGCCGCACTGCCCCCGCTGCGGACAGGTTATCAGGCAGCAGACCGTCGACCAGATCGTGGACGCGGTGATGGCCTATCCCGATGGCACCCGCATTCATGTACTTGCGCCGGTGGTGCGCGGCCGCAAGGGCGAATATTCCCGCCAGCTCGAGCAGTACGCCCGGCAGGGCTACGCCCGTGTGCGGGTGGACGGCCAGATACTGGAGCTGTCGGAGCCCATCCGCCTCGACCGGAATAAAAAGCACACTATCGAGGTGCTCGTGGATCGGCTCATCGTGCGCGAAGGCCTCGGAAAAAGGCTGTCGGATTCGCTGGAGGTCGCGATGAAGCTCTCGGACGGGCTTGTCATAGTAGGCGTCGTGGACGGCGAGGAGTCGCTTTTCTCGGCAAACTACGCGTGCAGCCAGTGCGGCATCAGCATAGAGGAGCTGACCCCGCGCATGTTCTCGTTCAACAGCCCATTTGGCGCGTGCCCTACCTGCTCGGGCCTGGGCATTATGCCCACGATGGACCCCGACCTCATCATTCCCGACAAGCGGCTGAGCCTGGCCGCGGGCGCGGTGCGCGCCGGGGGCTGGAGCAGCGAGGAGGGCAGCATCGCGCAGAACATATTTCGCGCGCTGGCCGCGCGATACGGGTTCAGCGTGAATACGCCTGTCGGGGATCTGCCCGAAGCAGCGCTCAACGTGCTTCTCTATGGAACCGGGAAGGAGCGCATCGACATTCCATACGAGCGCGAATACGGAAGTGGCACCTACAAGGCGACATTCGAGGGAATCATCCCAAGTCTGGAGCGGCGGCACAGGCAGACCCAGTCGGCGGGTATGCGCGAGTACTACGAGACGATGATGAGCTATAAACCCTGTCCCGACTGCCAAGGGCTTCGTCTCAAGCCCGAGGCGCGCGCGGTGACGGTGAACGGGCTGGCCATCAGAGCTTACAGCCAAGTCAGTCGCCGAGGTGCGGGAGTTTCTTAACGGACTCTCTCTGTCGGAAAAGGAGCGGATCATCGCCGATCAGATACTCAGAGAGCTCCGCTCCAGGCTGGGATTTCTGGCCGACGTGGGACTTGAATACCTGACGCTCAGCCGCGCGGCGAGCACACTCTCGGGCGGCGAGGCGCAGCGCATCCGGCTGGCTACGCAGATCGGCTCCCGGCTCATGGGCGTG
This sequence comes from Clostridiales bacterium, assembly GCA_012515725.1. Taxonomy (GTDB): domain Bacteria; phylum Bacillota; class Clostridia; order Christensenellales; family UMGS416; genus JAAYXU01. The sequence continues at coordinate 4,530 of JAAYXU010000105.1, forward strand.
CTGTATATACTCGACGAGCCCAGCATCGGCCTGCACCAGCGAGACAACGCGAGGCTGCTAAATACGCTGCGTGAGCTACGCGATCTGGGCAATACTCTGATCGTCGTAGAACACGACGAGGAAACCATACGCAGCGCCGACTATATACTCGACTTCGGGCCGGGCCCCGGCATACACGGCGGCCGCGTGGTGGCCGCCGGCACCGTGGACGAGATCATCGAAAACGGGAACTCTGTGACAGGCGCTTACCTGTCGGGCAGGCGCAGCATTCCGATCCCGGCGGCGCGGCGCAAACCGGGCGCGCGTCTGCTGACCGTGCGTGGAGCGGCTCAGAACAACCTCAAGAATATCGACGTGTCGTTCCCGATCGGTCTTTTCACATGCGTGACCGGCGTGTCGGGCAGTGGCAAAAGCTCGCTCGTCAACGAGATAGTGCAAAGGGCGCTGGCCCGAGACCTCAACCGCGCGCATACGACACCTGGTATCTACCGCTCGATCGAGGGCGCCGAGCACCTCGATAAAGTCATCGACATCGACCAGTCGCCAATCGGGCGGACACCCCGGTCGAACCCGGCGACCTATACCGGCGTATTCAATCTCATTCGTTCGCTGTACGCCAGCACTCCCGACGCGAAGATGCGCGGTTACTCGGCGGGAAGATTTAGCTTTAACGTAAAGGGCGGGCGCTGCGAGGCCTGCGCGGGAGACGGCATCATACGCATCGAAATGCATTTCCTGTCCGACGTATACGTACCCTGTGAGGTGTGCGGCGGCCGCCGCTATAACAGGGAGACGCTGGAGGTGCGCTACCGCGGCCGCAATATATACGATGTGCTGGAAATGACCGTGGAGGAAGCGCTCGGTTTCTTCGAGAACATACCGGCAATACGTTCGCGGATACAGACGCTCTATGACGTGGGCCTTGGCTATATCAAGCTCGGGCAGCCATCGACCCAGCTCTCGGGCGGCGAAGCCCAGCGCATCAAGCTTGCCACCGAGCTCAGCAGGCGAAGCACCGGTAAAACGCTGTACATACTCGACGAGCCGACTACCGGGCTGCACATGGCCGACGTGGAGCGGCTGGTTTCGATACTGCATCAGCTGGTGGACGCGGGCAATACCGTCGTCGTCATCGAGCACAATCTTGACGTCATTAAGACCGCCGATTATATCATCGACCTGGGGCCCGAGGGAGGAGACCGCGGCGGCGAGCTCATCGCGCAGGGAACGCCCGAGCAGGTGGCGGAGGTATCGGACAGCTATACCGGACAATTCCTGAAAAAAGCGCTGTGGAAATAGCGGCAGTCGCGCAGGATTGAACCTTTGGGCCCGTACAAACCCGTCCGGGCCGGTTTGCGCGTATCTTTGAAAACATTTGCATCGCTCGCGATCGCGTGGTATACTTCCTCTTGCGGCGGACTGGCTGTCGGCAGGGTGAGTCCGCCGCCGACGGTATGAAATGCGCTCTGGATGGTGATCGGATGAGAAACGGGACTCCACGCAATACGAAAGCACATCCCATCGCGGCGGCGGGAACCGTGCGGGCGCTTGCTTTGGCTCTGATAGCGGCGGCACTGCTGCTGCCGGGGTGCGAACCGGCATCCCCGCCCGCAGGCGCGACCGATGCGCCGGCCACCGGGGGAATGCTGACCGCGGCGGCTACGGCGACAGGCGCGCCGCAAACGCCTGCCCAGTCCCCGGCCAACGCTCTCACACCTACCCCTTCTCCTTCCACCCCCTCGCCCACCGAAACGCCCCGCCCGGCGGAGACCTGCTACATACACGGCGACGGGGTGCGAATACGCGCACAGGCGGGAACTGACGCCGAGATTCTCTGCACGCTCCCGTACGGGACGCGGCTCAATCGGATCGAACGCGGACAGGAGTGGTCGAAAGTGCAGTATGGGGAAACGACGGGCTATATCCGAAACGACCTTTTGAGCGACACCGCTCCGCAGCCGCGTCCGACGCAAGCCGTGCAGCGCGTCGATAATCCGCGCATCGTCGTCCGCAAGTCCGAGCGGAAGCTCGAGCTTTGGGACGGCGATACGCTCGCGGGCCGTTACGCAGTAGGACTTGGATGGACCCCGGAGGGCCACAAGAAGGCCGAGGGAGACGGACGCACGCCCGAGGGCGAATACTATGTCTGTATGCGCAACTCGCACTCGAGCTTCTATCTGTCGCTGGGCGTTTCCTACCCGAATAAAGAGGACGCGCGGGCCGCGCTGGACGAGGGCCGCATCAGCCGGGATACGTACAATGAGATCGCCGCCGCCATAGACGGGGGCCGCCGTCCGCCGTGGAATACCTCGCTGGGCGGGGAAATCATGATCCACGGTCACGGCGGCGACAGGGACTGGACCGCGGGGTGCGTGGGGGTCGACGACGAGGTCATGGACATATTGTGGGACGCCTGCCCGCTTGGTACCCCGATTACGATACTGCCATAGCGCCATAAATAAAGGGCGGACCCATGAAGGCCCGCCCTTTGTATATGCAGATCATGCCGTTAGCGAGATCCGGATGAATACGACCGTGCCGCTTTCCGCCGACACGAAAAGGTGATCGTTGCCCGTCGGGTTGTTGTTAAACGCCCACGATAGCGTCGCTCCCCTCTCGTATACCCGGGGCAGGCCATAGGCGTCGATGAAATCCACGATCGACGCGCCAACCGCCAGTCCGGGCGGCATCTGCGCCTGGGCGCAGGTCGTTTCAATCGCGTACAGCTCGCCCTGCGCGAATGTCGCGGCCGTGCCGTCGCTCCACACAATCCGCCGCGTCCCGTCGCCTAGATCCTTGTCGCTGAGCCTCTCGGGAACCTCCCCGTAACCGGCGGCCATCGCTGCCTCGATCGACGCGAGCGCATCTGCTTCGGGCGCGCCAAGCCGTGTATTCCACAGCATGAGATCGTCGTGAGTCAGCGAAGCCTTCCGTCCCGGCCACTCGGGATGCGTCGCGGTAAAATCGGGCGCGTCGACGCCTTCCTCCGCGCACAGCCGCTCCACGAGCTCCTGCCAGTTGTCCCGCAGTATACCGTATTCGTCCTCGATTTCACTGATCATGTCATCAGAGGGCAGGCCGAACGCGTTGCCCGATGTACCGGGCGCAGGAGTGACCTGGGGCGCGGGAGTCGGCGTCGCTTCGAGCGTTGCATGCGGCTCGTCAGGTCCCGCGACGCGCACGAAATATTCATGCTCCGGGTCCTTCTCGAGAAGCAGCACCGTCACGCGGCCCTCGCGCTCGTACCGCACCTCGATAATATCCGGAATGTCCTGCTCTATGAATGTCCAGTAGATCTCGGCGGTGTCCCGCGCCTCAGGCTGCGGGTCTCCGATATCCCATGTTCCCCCGGCCGTCTCCACACCCGTAACGAATCTGCCCCAGCTTGCGGTCCATGTCCCCGCGACGGGGTTCCCCTGCGCGTCGGCAGCGGTCAGATGAATACCGAACGCCGACGAGAGAAGCGGAGAGTAGCGGCTCGGGGTGGTTGTAAGCGTTATCGCGCCGCCGGGCGCGCCGGGTGTTTCCGTTTCGGCTGTTCCTGCGACCATGGTTCCCGACGGAGACTCCGCAGACGGCGCTGCGGGAGAAACGAGGTCGGGAATCGGCGCGAGCCATCCGGGCAGCAGCACCGCCAGTACGATCGCGAGCGCCAGCGCCGGAGCGGCGATCAGGTATCCGCGCCGGGACGGCTTTTCATAGAGGCGCGACTCGATGGACGGCCACAGCTCCCGCGCCCGCCGGGCGGCCTCGTCGGTGTGCGCGCGCAGCGCGCGGGCCGTGCGCCGGTCGAGTTCATCATCATTTAGTTTCATCCGGATCACCCTCCTCGAGGTATCGTGCCAGAAGCGTCCTGGCTCTGTGCAGTCGGGACTTGACGGTCCCTTCGGGCACGCCCGTGAGCGAGGCGGTCTCGCGCACGTCGTAGCCCTCCAGATAGTGGAGCGCGATCGTCGCCCGAAGCGGCGCGGGCAGCCGATCCACCGCGTCCATAAGCTCGCCCCGCCCGGCGGATTGCCTGGGTTGCAGCGGAATCACCCGCTGGCGGAGGCTGCGTGCTCGGGATCGGCGGCATTCGCGGATCAGTATCGCCGTGATCCACGGCCCGAAGGGACGCTCCGCGTCGTAGCGGTCTATATGACGCCAGGCGCGAATAAACGCCTCCTGTACCGCGTCGTCGGCTACGGCCTCGCCGCCCGCGGCCACGCGGGCGATACGCATAAGCCGCTCGCCGCACAGACCCCAGACTTCGAAGGCTGCCTCCGGATCGCCTTCCCGCCACCTGATCGCAGCCCGATTGAGCTCTTCGGGCCAGTTTTCCGCCATGCATTCCGCTCCCTTCACCCTATATACCCGCACAGACCCGAAAAAGGTTCACGGTAAACTATATTTTTTAGTGAATCGCCCGGAAACCGGTTGGAGAAAGAGTGGCCAGACGCTTAAAAATCTGATTAAAATAAGTGACGCTCTCAAACCCGCACGCGTGCGCGATGTCAGCCACTGGCCGGGCGCGATCCTCCAGCAGCAGGCGCTTGGCGAGGTTGATGCGAAGGGCGTGGATATACTCGAAAGGACGGACGCTCAGCGCTTGACGAAAAAGCAGGCACAGATACTGGGGAGATACGTCCGCTTCGCCCGCCAGTTCGGCCAGCGCGAACGGCTCGTCGATATGGGACTCAATATAACGTAGCGCGGGCTCTAAGCGGCTGTACGCGGCTGCGCGGAGGCTGTCGTCCGCGGGAAGGAAACGGCCCAGATCGACCAGAGTGCGATACAGACGGCTGGACAGCGCGGCCTTGACGCCCAGCCTGCTTCCGCGCAGTATCTCGGCAAACTCCCGGAATCCCGCCGTAAGCCGCTCGGGCGCGGGAAGCGGAAACGCCATCGAATGCTCGAATCCCAGGTACGCGAGCAGCTCAGGCAGCCGGTCGCCCTCGAAAGTAATCCAGTCGACAAGCCAGGGCTCCGATATCGGCGCGTAGCTATGCGGTTCGCGCGGATACAGTATCGCGGCCGTGCCGCGCCCGACAGTGAAGGAGCGCTCGCCTGCCTGCATGCTCCCTTCGCCCGCGACGCAGCGGAAAAGATGATAGTATTCGTACCCGTCGGGCCGGATGATCTGCCGCTGGTTGCTCGAGAGCCCCACGCCCTCAACCCGCAGCGGCAGCGCCCGGTCGCGCTCGTCCGCGGTAAAGTAGGCGGTTATCCGCTCACCGGACATGACCGCGCAGCTCTTTAAGCGCCGCTATATCGGGCTTTATAACGGGAGGCGCCTCAAACCCCTCGCGCAGCAGCGTAAGCCCCTTGAATCCCGACTCGCTGACGACGCATACCACCCGCGCGCCCCGCGGGACGACACCTTGCCGGGTGGCCAGTATAAGCCCGGCCACCCCTGCGACGCCCGACGGCCCGCCGAAAACCTGTTCCCGCGCGGGCAGCGTGTACAGCGTCTCCCGGATAATTTCCTCGGTCACAGCCACCATCGTTCCGCCCGAGCGGCGCACCGTGTCCAGCGTCTGCTGACCGGTCGCGCCGGGATCCTCCAGCACCAGACCTCCGGCGCACGTGTTGGGAGCGCCTCCCGGCTCGATGACCGCCAGCCCCTCACGGAACGCGCGGCATATCGGACTGCAGCTTTCGGGCTGCACGCCGACCATGCGGGGCATGGCACGTATAAGCCCCGATTCCATTAGCTCGAGGTATCCCTTCCAGACGCCCAGCAGCAGCGAACCTGACGCCGAGGGGCATACGACATAGTCGGGAACCTCTCCCCCCATCTGCTCATAGAGCTCGAAGGCGATGGTCTTGTACCCCTCGAGTATGTACGGGTTATCGGCCGCGGCGGTATTCAGAAGCCTCCAGCCCAGCTCCCGGGAGGCCGCGCGGGCCATTTCCAGCACTTCGCTTTCGAGAGAAGTGTCCACGCGGTATATTTGCGGACGATAGGCCATCGCGGTGGTCAGCTTTTCCTGCGTGGGATGGTACATGAATATGACGCAGCGCATACGAGCGGCGCTTCCATAGGCCGCAACCGCGCAGGCCGCGTTGCCGCTCGAGCTTGTCACGAGTACCGATGGCCCGCGTCGCTTTTCCATCGTCACCATCACCGAGGCCGCGCGATCCTTGAAGGAGCCGGTCGGGTTGCGGCCCTCGTCCTTGAAATAGAGCGAAAGCCCGAGCGACGGCCCCAGATCCCGGCTCTCGACGAGCGGCGTGTTTCCCTCGCCGAGGGACACTGGCTCCCCGGCGGCAGGCAGCAGCGCGCGGTACTGCCATATGCCCGGGCCGGGCCCTTTGAGTTCCGCGATCGAGGATACGCGGCGCCGCTCCCTGACAGGCTCCAGTATCCCGTCGCGCCGGGGGCATGAATAGATGTCCTGATCGTAGACCGTGCCGCAGCCGGTACACCGCAGACGCATCGAGTCGCTCATTTTTTTGCCTCCTTCATGCTGTCGGATTGGCAAGCTGGGCGGCGTGCGCGATGCACCACGCATAGAACCCCGCCGCGTCGCATATTTCGTCAAGACTGGCCCATTCGTCGGCCGTATGGGCCTGATCGATGTTTCCCGGGCCGCATATGACGGTATTGATGCCGTGATTCAGAAAGACAGCCTGCTCGCATGTGGCTCCGAACCCGCAGATTTCCGCCGGTCCGCCGTAGTACTCCCGGTGCAGCGTCCGCAGCGCGTCCACCTGTCCGTTTCGGGTATCGGCCTCTCCGGGCGGCATGTACAGGTACGGCTCGATACCTGGCGGCTCGCCGGGCACGGCCTCATATAACGCCGCCCGCAGCGCATCGGTCGCCGAGCGGTCGGTCTCTCCGGGCAGCAGCCGCCGGTCGAGCGTGACCACGCACTCACCGGGCGTCATGTTGTCCTTCACGCCGCCCCGTATGACCGTCGCGGCCAGCATCGCGGGCGGCAGAAGGCTATGGGATATCCGCCGGAGCGCGGCGTCGTGCGCCCTGACGGCCTCCAGTACGCCGATCATCCGGTAGATCGCGTTTTGCGCGCTGTCGGTACGGCCGATGTGGCTCGGGCATCCGCGCGTTGTGATACGGTAGCGGATGACGCCCCGGTGGGCCGCCGCGATGCGCATACCGGTGGGTTCGCCCACGATCGCGAAGTCCGCCGGGGGGCAATCGGCCAGAAACCGCGCTACGCCCCGGTTCCCGTCCTCCTCATCGCATACGAATGAAAAAAGCGCGGTGCCGCACAAGGGAAGCCGCATGTCATGGACGAGCTTTGCAGCTCCCAGCATCGCGGCCAGCGCGCCCTTCATATCGGCGGCCCCCCGGCCGAATATCTTCCCGTCGCGTATCACCGGCTCAAATGCCGGGGCTGTCCAGCCCTCGCCGGCCGGGACTACATCCAGATGGCCGTTGAGTATCAGGACCGGGCCCGCCGGGTCACCCGGAAGCCGCCCGACCGCATTCGCGCCGCCCGCAGAAACCCGCTGACAGCTGGTCTCCATGCGCAGCTCGTCCATCCGCGCGACCAGCATCCGGGCCGCCCTCTCCTCGGCGTCCCCCTGCCCGGTGACGCTGGGGATCCGTATGAGTTCCTCGACAAGACGCGTTATATACCGGCGATCCACATTGTCCCGGAACCGGGACGCCTCGGGCAGTGACTGTACACGCATAAACCCTCCGCCGGCGGCAATTTCCCTGCCCTCGCCGACCACACCTATCATATCAAAAATTGGAATACTGTCAACAGAATGCGGGGCTGGAGGAGTATTATTTTAAGGAAGGATGCTACGAACACGAACAATGTCTGGCTTTATGTTCCTAAAGTTCGTAAATGGATATCTAGCCATTTCATGTGCCAGAATAATCACTAGTCGATACTGATTATACCACGCAAGTATAAAAAGTTTCAAAAAAACGTTTCAGCATAAGAACTTAAAGGAAAATCAAACTCATACGGTATAAAAAACCCGATAACCGTATATCGGTATCGGGCTCTTACTTGGTGCGAGAGACGGGAATCGAACCCGTATGATGTTACTCACACGCCCCTCAAACG
>JAAYXU010000106.1 GCA_012515725.1 Clostridiales bacterium
GGGCTCCATCTCACGGTGGCCGACACCGGGTGGGGCAAGGCCGTATGGGGCAAAATATACGGGCAATGGATCTGCGGCGCCGCGGTAATGGTATACGACTATGAAAAGTTCGTACCGGCGGAGCTGCTCGACGTGCTGTCCCGCTACAGGGTCAATACGTTCTGCGCGCCGCCCACGATATACCGCTTCCTCATACGCGAGGACCTGAGCCGATACGACTTCAGCTCGCTGCGCTACACCACCACCGCCGGGGAGCCGCTCAATCCCGAAGTGTACAATCAGTTCCGCAAGGCGACGGGCATCCGGATCATGGAGGGCTTCGGTCAGACCGAGACCACGCTGAGCGTGGCAAACTTCGTGTTCATGGAGCCGCGCGTAGGTTCGATGGGGCTTCCCAATCCCTGCTACGATATCGATGTGCTGGACGAAAACGACGACCCCTGCGAGGCGGGACAGGTGGGCCAGATCGTCGTGCGCACCGACCGGGGCGCTCCGGCGGGCATGCTCGTGGAATACTACCGCGACGAGAAGCGGACGCGCTCGGTCTGGCACGACGGTGTATACCATACAGGCGACATGGTCTGGCGTGACGAGGACGGCTACCTGTGGTATGTCGGACGCGCCGACGACGTCATAAAAAGCTCAGGATACCGCATCGGGCCATTCGAGGTGGAGAGCGCGCTCATGGAGCATCCGGCGGTGCTGGAGACCGCGATCACGGGCGTCCCCGATCCCATACGCGGGCAGATCGTAAAGGCGACAATCGTGCTCACACGGCAGTATACCGCGTCCGAAGAGCTGAAAAAGGAGCTTCAGGATCACGTAAAAAGGGTCACGGCGCCCTATAAATACCCAAGAGTCATCGAGTTCGTCGACGAGCTTCCCAAGACTATCAGCGGGAAAATACGCCGCGTGGCGCTGCGCGAGCAGGACTCCCGCAAGTAATCCGGCAGCGGTCCCGGCTTCAATGATTGCCCGGATGCAGGGGGAAACGAATGCTGTATAAAAACGATTTCGATAGAGCGAAAACATATTGGAGAGCGTTTTGGCAAAAGGGGCTCATTGACAGGCCGACTGTCTGCGTAACTGCGCCACTTAACAGTACCCGGCAAAAGAAATTCGATTATTCGCCGCGTCATTCCTATGAAACGTGCATGAGCGGGCAGTACGAGGCCAATCTTGAGGCTTTTGAGGAAGTAGTCGCTTCCACCTATTACGGCGGCGAGGCCATACCAGCTATGGAAGTCACGCTCGGGCCGGATCAGTACGCAGGCTTCCTTGGCGCGCGCATACTGGCACATGGCGATATGAGCACTACCTGGGCTGAGGCGGTCGTTGATGATTGGAGTATATTCGAGGCTCAAATTGACAGGGAACCGGGAGGCTATTTTGACAGCATACGGCGCTATATGACTGCTGCCGCCAAATATGCCAAAGGCAAATTTCTCATTCATATGCTCGATTTTCATAGCAACATGGACGCTCTGAGCGCATTGCGCGGGCCGCAGAATTTCTGCCTCGACCTATATGATTGTCCGGATGAGGTCCACCGGGCACTGCGTGATGTCAGGAATACCTATGCGGAGATATTCGATATGGCCTATGACGCCGGGGATATGGCAAATAGAGGCTCTATCGGGTGGTCTCCGACCTATTGCGGGGAAGGCCGCTTCGCTGTCATTCAGTGCGATTTTATATGCATGATAAGCCCCGAAAAAGCGAGGGAGTTTGTGATCCCTGCGATCGAGGAGGAGGCCGCGTTTCTCGATCACTCGGTCTTTCATTTGGACGGTAAGGGGGCGCTTGCGCATTTGGACGATATACTTGCTATTGATAATATAGATGTCATACAGTGGGTGCCGGGTGAAGGACAGCCCCGTACGCTTTTTTGGATGGATCTACTCAAAAGGATTCAGAAAGCCGGAAAGAGTATTTGGGTACCCGATTGGACCGCCGATGAGATCAGGGCGCTGCATAAGGAATTGGAGCCCGATAAGGTCGTTTATTCGTTGCAAGCCCCGTCACAGGCGCAGGCAGAGAATCTACTTCTCTATCTTAGCAGGAACACATAAAGTAAGGAGATGTAAGCTATGGAATATCAGATTCACGGGGGACAGCTACCGGTAGTCATTATGACACTGGCTCCGGGGGAGAAGGCAGTTACCGAGGCGGGCGGCATGAGCTGGATGTCGACGAACATGAAGATGGAGACTGCCATGAAAGGTGGCCTCAAGGGCGGCCTGGGACGGGCGCTCGTGGGCGATTCCGTATTTCTCAACACATACGAGGCCCAGGGCGGACCGGGCATACTGGCGTGTGCGTCGTCTTTCCCGGGCAGCATACTGGCATTTGATCTGGCGGCGGGAGAGTCGATCATCGCCCAGAAGGGCGCGTTTCTTGCCGGTTCCGACACGGTCAAGCTATCGATCGCGCTGCGCAAGAAGATCGGCGTGGGCCTGCTGGGCGGAGAGGGTTTCGTACTGCAGAGGATCGAGGGGCCGGGTAAGGTATTCCTGGAGATCGACGGCAGTTATGTCAAGTATTCGCTCAAGGAAGGCGAGCAGCTTATCATCGATCCGGGACACATGGCCGTAGAGTCACC
>JAAYXU010000107.1 GCA_012515725.1 Clostridiales bacterium
GCTGCTGCTTTCTTCTGGACACGTGGTTATTTACGGGAGACACGCTCTTTGCGGGCAGCGTCGGCAGGACGGATTTTCCAGGTGGGGACGCTCAGGCACTGTATGCCTCGATCACTAACAATATCCTGCCGCTGCCCGGCGACACGGCGGTTTATCCGGGCCACGGCGGACCGACGACGCTAAGCCGGGAAAAGCGTCACAACCCATACATTTGTATGCCGTAGAAGGAGTGGCCGTATGCGGCTTGTCACCAATCAACCGATACTTCGCGAGGAACTGGCCGACGTTGTTCGGCTTTTTTTCGGTCTGGAGCCCGTGGCGATCGTTTCGCCCGAGGCGCCGGATACCGGGGAAGGCACAACCGCGCTTTTTGTCGTAGAGCGCGGAGGGTTCTGGTACATGACGGCGAGCCTGCGCCTGCCGGGTGAGGACGAGACCATCCGGGTGCTCGAAGCGCCTGCCCAGACAGGAGGCGATGTACTGCGCAAGCGCATGATGCGGCGATATGCGAAGCTGTGTTTGTACCGCCTGCTGAAGGAACGCACCGGCGCCGCTCCGCCCTGGGGCAGCCTCACAGGCATCCGGCCGACCCGCCTTTTGCGTCAGCTGATGGAGGAGGGAAGAACCCGAGAGCAGGCGCATGAGTATTTTACAGGCACGCTCGACGTATCTGCGGAAAAAGCGGCGCTGGCGACCGAGATACTGGACGCGCAGCAGGGGTATATACGCTTCAGGGACGATAGTTCGGTGGACGTGTATGTGGGCATTACGTTTTGCAGAACGCGGTGCCTCTATTGCTCCTTCATCAGCGTGGACTTATCAAAGACCAACCGCTGGGTCGACGAATACGTGGAAGCGCTGCTTCGGGAGCTCGAAGACGGCGCGGCGCTGCTTCGGGAGATGGGGAGGACAGTGCGCGCTGTCTATGTGGGCGGCGGTACCCCGACGGCTATCGGCAAACAGCATCTTCAGGCGGTGCTGGAACGGATCCGGTCGTGTTGGGATGGACAGTACGAGTTCACCGTCGAAGCAGGGCGCCCCGACTCGCTGGACGCGGATATGTTGGCGATGATCGCCGGGTGCGGCGTCGGGCGTATCAGCATCAATCCCCAGACCATGAGCGACGCAACGCTTCGCCGCGTGGGCCGCGGCCATACCTCCGAGGACGTGCTCCGAGCGATGGACGCGGCGGCGCACATACCATTTGCGGCTATCAACATGGATCTCATCATGGGCCTTCCGGGTGAGGGCGAGGAGGAGGCGGCCCGCACGCTTCATATCGTGTCAGGGCTGCCTATTCACAATCTGACCGTGCACACGCTGGCCGTCAAGCGCTCCTCCGCGCTTCATGAGACACTATCCGAGTTCAGCCTGCCGGACGCCGCAACGGTTGAAGCGTGTATCGCGCTCTCGCGGCGCACGGCGGTCTCGATGGGGATGATACCGTATTATCTCTATCGACAGAAGTACATGACCGGAAACCTCGAGAACGTCGGTTACACGCTGCCCGACAGACAGTGCCTCTACAATATCGACATGATGGAGGAAACCCATTCGGTCGCGGCATTCGGAGCGGGCGGCATATCCCGGCGCATGGATTTCAGCCGCTCGGTTCACGAAAGGCTGGCCAACCCGAAGGGCGTGCCCCACTATATCGAGCGGATAGACGCCGCGATAGAGAAAAAAAGAGTGTTTTTCATTAATCGGACAAATCGGCGAAAGTAAACCGTCAGTAGCTTCAAGTTTGTTATTGAAAGATCGCATGGTATAATGCTGATGATATCCTTGAAAGGAATGCTTGTTATGAACGGACAGAAAGCCATTATCATACTGCTGGCGGTTGGACTGGTCGTCACATGCATACTGGGCGTGCGGACGAACAATATTTTGAACAATCAGTATGAGCAGCTATACTCGCAGCTTATAAACCTGACAAGCCAGGTAAACGCCGTGAGCAACAACACCGCGGCCCAAATACAGAGTCTGCTGACCCAGCAGGCCGACCGCCTGGCCGAATTCGACTACGAATATCGGAGCATCGATACGACGAGCGGACAGGCGCAAATCGCGCTCTCGGTGGACGTCAAATCCGTATCGGGCGGCGCGGCGCTGTATATCGTCTGCAGGACAGCGGGCGGAGATTCGGCGCGGGAGATCCCGCTTGAGCGAGCTCAGGGGCTAACATACACAGCCGAGGCGGCGATGGCGCTGTCTCATAACTATGAGATCGACATCGTCGAGCGCACCGGCGACGGCGGCGAGTCGGTACTTAACGTCTATCCCCAGCAAATGAGGCTTTACGACGAGTTCTATGCGGATCGGGTGAGGAATGATAGCGGCGGAACCGCTACAGGCGAGGATGAGATAGAGTTCGACTGCTCCTTTGCCGTGCGCGACTTCGGGCTCGATGAGTTCGAGATGACCAAGGTGGTCGCGGAGATCTGGCGCGAGGGCGAGTGCATCGACAGCCGGGAAGTAACCGATCAGCTCATATCGGGCGCACAGCAGGGCTTGCTGGAGCACTATAATATCGCGATCGCGTCCGGGCAGATTGATATGAGCATGACGCTCGCGGAGTTCGCGAAGCAGTTTGGCGGGGGCGAGGAGAAAGGCACGCAGCCGGGGTGGAATTACTACTACTACACCCGGAAGATCAATTTTAAAGCTGATTTCACCGAGCTTGAATTAGATCGGGCATCTGCGGAGTCGCTGCGGTTGGTGCTGGTCGTCACATTTGAGGATGGATACTCCCGCAGGATCGAAGGGTAGGCGTTTAGGTGCGCAGAGCCCCTTGACCGGGGAAATGCAGATGCGCTATAATAGCATCAGGAAATGTCTTTGGGGCAGGGTGTAAATCCC
>JAAYXU010000108.1 GCA_012515725.1 Clostridiales bacterium
GTTATAGTGATCATAATCCACATGTTCGTCGGCGTACTCAATACAGCGGATATATGCCTTTCGCCGGGCGATCTCCGAGCGCATGTCCACATCGGACAGCAGACTGTCGAGGATTTTTTTAAGATCCATCTCTAGCTCCTTCAGAGTTCGAGCGCCATGGCCGCGCCGCGGACGAGTCCGAAAGCCCATCCGCGGCGCGCGGCGTAAGTTACTACTTACCCAGCAGCGCGAGCGCCCTGCTCACGACGTTATCGACCGTGAACCCGAAGTGTATGAACAGCTCCTTAGCCGGGCCGGAAGCACCGTAGCCGCGCATGCACACCGTGTCCCCGTCCAGTCCCACATAGCGCTCCCATCCAAAGGACGTGGCCGCCTCGACAGCGAGCCTGGCGCGCACCGCGTCGGGAAGCACCGCCTTCCTGTACTGCTCGGGCTGCGCCTCGAAGCGCTCAAAGCTGGGCATCGATACCACGCGGGCCCGTATGCCGCGGCCTGCGAGCTCCGCCTGCGCGCCTATCGCCAGCTCCACCTCCGAACCGGTCGCAAGAAGCAGTATATCGGGTGTTCCCTCGCAGTCCGACAGCACATACGCGCCCTTCAGCGCATCCATGCCGGTACCGGGGTACAGGGGTAAGTTCTGACGGGTCAGCACCAGGCATGTCGGGCCGTCCGCGTTTATAGCGTACCACCAGGCTGCCGCCGTCTCGCGGCCGTCCGCCGGGCGGAATACCGTCATGCCCGGTATCGAGCGCAGCATTGCAAGCTGCTCGACAGGCTCGTGGGTGGGGCCGTCCTCGCCAACGCCGATGCTGTCGTGGGTCAGTATGTATGTAACAGGCAGCTTCATCATCGCCGACAGGCGCATCGCGTGCTTCATGTAGTCGGCGAACGTGAAGAATGTGGCCGCGTAGGCCCGCAGGCCGCCGTGCAGGGCCATGCCGTTGCATATGGCCGCCATCGCGTGCTCGCGGACGCCAAAGTGCATATTCCCACCGGTGCGGTTTTCCGCTGAGAAATCGCCCGTGTTCTTCATGACCGACTTATTGGAGGGTGCGAGGTCCGCCGAGCCTCCCATGAGATTTGGTACCCTTTCGGCGATGCGGTTTAATGCGATGCCCGAGCTGTTGCGCGTCGCGTCGGAGTCCTTGAACTCCCAGTAGCCCGGATCGGCGGGCAGATCGGGCAGCTTCCCGTTCATCCATTCGTCCCATGCCCTGCCCCGCTCGGGATACTTCGCCCGATAGGCGGCAAGCCTGGCCTGCCAGGCCGCTTCGGCCGCCGCGCCGGTCTTGGCCAGCGTCTCGGTGAGAGCGTAAACCTCCCGGGGAACATAGAAATCCTGCTCGGGCCAGCCCAGCTGCGCGCGGGTGGCCGCTATATTGTCGACGCCCAGCGGCTCGCCGTGTGCCGAGGCCTTGCCCTGCTTTGCGGGACAGCCGAAGCCGATCTGCGTTTTCACTATGATGAGCGAGGGCCGGGAGGTGTCGGCCTTGGCCTTCGCGATCGCGGCCGACAGCGCATCGGTATCGTTGCCGCACTCAACCGATATAACCTGCCAGCCGTAGGCTTCGTAGCGCATCCCCACGTTCTCGCGGAACGCGATGTCGGTGTCGCCCTCGATCGAAATCTCGTTGTCGTCATAGAGCACGATGAGTTTTCCAAGCTGCAGCGTACCCGCGAGCGACGACGCCTCCGCGGTTATGCCCTCCATCATGCATCCGTCCCCACACAGCGCGTACGTATAGTGGTCAACGAGCGTGAAGTCCTTGGTATTAAACTCAGCCGCCAGACGCGCCTCGGCGATCGCCATGCCCACAGCGTTGGCGATTCCCTGCCCCAGCGGGCCGGTCGTGGTCTCCACGCCTACCGTGTGGCCGTATTCGGGGTGTCCCGGCGTTTTGCTGCCAAGCTGCCTGAAATTCTTGATGTCGTCCATTGTCAGCCCGTAGCCAAACAGATGCAGCAGGCTGTATACGAGCATAGAGGCGTGGCCGGCCGACAGTATGAACCGGTCGCGGTCGGGCCACCTCGGGTCGTCGGGGTTGTGCTTCATGTGCTTGGACCAGAGGGTCCACGCCATGGGGGCCGCGCCCATGGGCATGCCCGGATGGCCCGAATTGGCCTTCTGAACGGCTTGGGCCGAAAGCATGCGGATCGCGTTGATGGCCTGTTGATCGATGGGATTCATAGTATTCCTCCTCTATCTTAATTGAAAGGTTTGACTTGTTCGTATCGGCTCAACGCCGCAGGAAATCCTCTATTGGCGCAAGGCTCAGCTCGGGAAAGCCCGCAAGCAGCGGGTAGAGCTTTCCGGCGATCACCTTCGCGCCGCCCGGTACGTCGGACTCGATATTGAGGGGCAGCACCGGATCGTGCAGGCTCAGGCGCAGGAGGAACCAGCCGTCGCCGTCCCCTGACCCGAAGGATACCCGGACGCCTTCGTGGTTATCGGGAGCCAGACGCCATGCCGGATCCTCACCGGCCCGCCGCAGCACCGCGTCCAGCACCCTCTGACCATACGCCGCGAAGTCCGCGGCGCCGATCGCAAAGCGAAGCTCGGCCTCCTCGGCGGGCTCGCGCAGCCCCTCGATGAGATCGAGAAGCCTGCCGCCGCGCCTGTGACACTCGGCCATCCGGATAAGGAGCCGGGTGATGAGATACGCCCCGTCGTCCAGGAAATAATTCTCCCGCAGCGCACAGTGCCCGCTTGTCTCAATGGCCATGGGCGCGGACACGCCCGACGCCTCCAGCCGCCGCGCCTCGCTGATGACGTTGTTGTATCCTCTGCGGAAACGGTGGTGCACCCCGCCCCGCTCCGCGATAAACTCTGCTAGTCCGCTCGACGTAACCGAATCGGTCACGATCGTGCCGCCGGGAACTTCCATGAGCACCACCGCGCTCATGAGCGCGATGAGCCGGTTGCGATTTATCTCGCGGCCGTCGGGCCCGACGACCGCCGCGCGGTCGCAGTCGGTGTCGAAAATGATGCCCAGATCGGCCCCGGCCGCAATCGTCGCCCGGCTGACAGCCTCCATCGCGGCGCGGTCCTCGGGATTGGGTATATGGTTCGGGAACCGCCCGTCAGGCTCCAGATACTGGCTGCCCGTCGTATCCGCACCCAGCGGTTCAAGCACGTCGCGCGCGAAAAAGCCTCCCGCGCCGTTGCCCGCGTCGACGATGATGCGCAGCCCCCGGAGCGGCTCGGCTTCCCCGGTCTTTTCACGGATGCCTTTCACAAGCCCCCCCGCGTACCGGGACAAATAATGCGTTTCTTCGACCAGGCCCTGAGTCGCGCCCGGAGCATGTCCGCACATCCCCAGCACAGCCTTTATGTCGGCCTTCGAGAGTCCCCCCGACGGGGTAAAGAACTTCATGCCGTTCCGGTACCACGGCAGGTGGCTGGCCGTAATCATGACCGCGCCGTCACATCCAAGCTCCGACGGGAGCGTCGTCATGAACATGGCCGGTGTCGTACACAGCCCCAGATCCAGCACCCGGCATCCCTGCGCCGACAGACCCGCCACGGCGGCGGCGGCAAGCTCTGGCGAGGAGAGCCGGGGGTCGTGTCCCACCGACACCGTCAGCGCGTCCATCGGGCGGCCCAGCGCGTCAGAAAGCCAGCGGGCAAATGCCGCCGCGAGTATACGGGCATCCTCCCCGGTCAGCGTGACAGGCTGCCCGGATACGCCGGGCATAGCTACGCCGCGGATGTCGCTTCCGCTTATGAGGTTATCGAAGTTTTTCATGCGCTCCTCCTTACGCTTCCCCTACGCTCCGGCATTCGTTTACGTACCGGTAAAGCGGAGCAAGGCCCATAAAATCCGCGGTTAGCCGTCCGGGCAGATCCGGGCTCATGCACGCCTCGTGGGAGGCCTTCTTCTCTAGATAAAATGACTTTTTTCGTATCCATGGCACAAGCGCCTGGGGCAGTCCGGGTGTCTCGGGCTGTCGCTTGTAGTCCTCGCCCTCCAGCGCGAAGGATGCGACAGCCTGCGAACCGGCCAGCGCAAGAAACCTTTCCGGGTCAGCTATCACACGCCGCCGGAAGGCCGCCATCCACTCGCGTATCTGTCCGTAGAATCCCATACCCCATCCGCACTCGCGGGTATTTACAAAGAAATAATAACTGAATGATTCCCCGGCCGAAGCGCCCATCGGCTTCCAGCCCAGCCAAAGATAGTCCCGGTAGGGTATGCCCCGGCTGTAGCGGGCATCCCGGTATATGCGAGCTACCACGCGCTCGGGCCGTATCTCGAAGCGGTCGTCAATCCCGGCCATGACGGGTGCCATGTCCCGGGCCAGCGCGCACAGCGGCTCGCGCAGCGTGCGCGTATAGAGCGCGCGGTTTTCCTCAAAAAACGGTTTGTTATTATTGAACTGAAGCGCCGTCAGGAAATGAATGCCCTCGAGCGGCAGCCCCCTGTATTCCCAGCTCAACCGACTACCTCCTCCGACTGAACCTGTCAGCGCGCCCGCGTTCCCGATCCCGCTGCATGAGCACGAGCAGCACGGCAACGGCCGCCGCCACGAGCGCCGCCGCTATGAGTATGGGCCTGAACTCCCGGGGCAGCGCGCCTCCCGCGCCCGCAGGCGCCGATGTCGTCCCGGGCAGCGCGGACGCGTCGGTGATTACCGTGGTACCGGTTGACTGCGGCGTAGGCCGTACGGCGTCGACCGTGATCTCCATAGGTTCGCTGGCCACCTCCCGCACCGAGCCGTCGGGCATGCGCAGCGACAGCTTAAAGTACAGCGCTTTCCCCGCACTCACGGCGACCATGCAGTCAAGCGACTGGCTGCCGGGCGCTAGCGTATCGAAAGTCTCCAGTATTCGCCCGTCCTGGTCGATGAGCTGCACGCCAGATAGCGGCTGCTCTCCCAGATTGGCGACTGTCAGCCGAACGCGCACTTCCCCCGGCGCTTCCAGATGCCGCCGATCGCATTGGGCCGTGATCTGCATGTGCACAGGCTGCTCCCCGTCCTCAACAGTGAGCGTGACCGGCTCGGTCTCACACGACGTCTCTGCGCCGAAGCTGTCCCTGCCCCACACTTCGAAGGCCCACTGGGCGGTCTCGATTGCCGTGATCTCGTGCACGTAGACGCACGACGCGCCGGCCCGCAGGTTCGTGGCGGTGTACAGCGGCTCGCGCTCTCCGACTAATACCGTAACTCGCGAAAGATCGGTGTTGCCGGTGTTGGTGATCGTACATAGCAGCGATACCGTTTCGCCGGGCGCGGCATGGGTGCGGTCCACCTCCAGTACGGCCGAAAGCCCTGTGACCGCCAGCGCCACAGGCGCCGGGTCCAGCGTGGTAGAATACATCCTGCCGCCGGCCGTATATGTCAGCGTGGGCTGCGACGCGAAATCTCCTGTCATACTGTGGGTGACCACGGTCTTCCAGACATCGCCGCCCGGTGACAGACGATCCAGCGCTCCGACAGGCTCCGCCGCGCCATCGGTGATCGACAGCCCGGTAATGTCTATAACGCCGGTGTTGCGCACCTCATAGGTGATGAGCACATCCTCATTTTGCCGGGCCACCTGCGCGGGAAGCGTCCGGGAGAACTCGACCTCGGGCAGAGTGTCGCCGGTTCCGACCGTGACCGAGAAGTCGGTCACCTTGGACTCGCCGTTTTCCTCCCAGGCAAGCTGGAGCGCGATCTCCCGCCCCAGCTCCAGCGCCGAAACAGTCATATCGACCTGCCGGGTCTGGCTGCCTCCGGGGTATATGAGCCCCAGCGCGCAAAGCTCCGCGTCGCCGCGCAGCACACGCACGCTCTCCAGCGGATGCGGCGCGTTATAGCCGCACGAAGCGGTGACGGTCAGCGTCACGCTGCCCGCGCCGGGGAGCGTCTGGGGCGAAACCGAAGCTGTTACCGCGACGTCCCCGTCGTCCAGGGCATGCGCGGCGGGCAGCGCCGCTGTCAGCGCGACAGCCAGTATGAGGACGAACGCTTTGCTCATGGCGCATTCCTTTCCGCGTGTTCGGGCCCCGCAGCCCAAAATCATTGTAGGGGAACGCACCCCAAATGTCAAATGAAAAGTCGGTCCGGAAGGCATGTTAAAAGGGCCGCGACACGCATGTCCGGCCCTTCGGATCGCCTGTTTCAGCGGATTTCCACCGACCACCCGTAGGGATCGGGGAGCTGTCCGTACTGTATGCCGGTAAGCCGCTCGTATAGCGCCAGCGCGACCGGCCCGGTCTGCCCGTCGCCCACGGTGATGGAGCGTTCCTTCCACCGAAGCTCGCCGACCGGCGAAACCACCGCTGCCGTACCGGTACCGAAAACCTCCTCCAGCGTCCCCTTCTCATGGGCGGCAAAAAGCTCCTCGACGTCCACGAGCCGTTCCTCGACCGGATAGCCCATATCGGCGGACAGGCGCAGTACCGAGTCGCGTGTAATACCTGGCAGTATGCTGCCATTGAGTGCCGGAGTCACGATTTTTCCGCCGATCTTGAAGCAGATGTTCATCGAGCCTACCTCCTCGACGTACCGGCGGTGCACTCCATCCAGCCACAGCACCTGCGAATACCCCTTCTCCTTGGCCACCTCCCCAGCCAGCAGGCTGATCGCGTAGTTGGCCGCGGCTTTCGTAAAGCCAGTGCCGCCACGGACGGCGCGTACATACTCGTCCTCGACGTAGATGCGGACGGGCTTGAACCCTTCGGCATAGTAGGGGCCTACAGGGCTTAATATGATGAAGAACAGATACGTGCTGGATGCCTTGACGCCCAGATACGGATCGGTCGCGATGATTGTAGGCCGGATGTAGAGCGATGTGCCCGGCGCAGTCGGGATCCAGCGCTCCTCGAGCCGGAGCAGCTCCATGAGGCCCGCCATCGCCAGCTCCTTGTCGAATTCGGGTATGCACATGCGCTTCGCGGACCGGTTCATCCGGGCAAAGTTATCCGCCGGGCGAAAGAGAAGCGCGCGTCCATCTTCGGCGCGGTAGGCCTTGAGCCCCTCAAAAATGGCCTGTCCGTAGTGGAGCACCATCGCCGAGGGATCAAGCTCCAGGGGACGATAAGGCTCGATCACTGGTGCGTGCCAGCCCTTCTCAGGGTTGTAGCGCATCGTAAACATGTGATCCGTGAACAAATGGCCAAATGTGAGCTTCGAGGCGTCCTCAAAGAGCGGCTTGATGGTTTCGGCTTTTCGGATCTCTATTTTCATATTGGTTCCTCCCCTTATAAATAAACTATTCCCAGCAAAAGTAGAACGGTTCACCGGCCTGGCACACACCCCGTCCCGCGGTGATGTCGGCTACTCGGGTCGTGACGTCCGACAGCGCGTCCCGCCGCGTCATCACGTCGAATACGACGCCGATTTCGTAGCGCACGCGCTCGACGCGGCATCCCGCTCGGTTAA
>JAAYXU010000109.1 GCA_012515725.1 Clostridiales bacterium
ATTTTTTCATACTTAAACCTCATAATTTTCTCACTCCGATACGCGCATTCCACTCCAAATTTCGACAGGGTGAGAACAACTTTTCTCTTCGGTTAATATTTATCAATAATATATTTTCTTTTGTATTACCTTTTTTCTAAATCCAATTACTGGAACGGAGCCGCGCCTTACCTACCAACGCTTTAACTATACTTACCCTCTATTCTTAGACATCAATACCACGCACTCCACCTTCCCCGTCCACGGAAAAAGATCCACGCCCCGCACGCTCGCGACCCGGTAACCGCGCGCGGTCAGTGCGATTAAATCGCGGGCCAGCGTGAAGGGGTTGCACGAAACGTATACGATATGCGGGACCCGGGCGGCCGCGGCCGCGTCGATCAGCGCGGCGTGCACACCACGCCGGGGCGGATCAACGATAATCATACCGGGGCGCGCGCCTGCCCGGAGCATTTCGGGCAGCACATCCTCGGCCATGCCCTGCCGGAACGAGGCGTTTCCGATACCGTTCATCCGCGCGTTCTCCCGCGCGTCGGCGACGGCCGCTGCGACAGATTCCACGCCGATTACTTCGCGGGCCGCGCCTGCCGCGGTCAGCCCTATGGAGCCGGTGCCGCAGTAGGCGTCAAGCAGCAGCTCGGGACGGACGTCCCCGACATGCTCGCGCACCATACGGTATAGCGTGTCGGTCTGCAGGGGGTTCACCTGAAAAAACGCGTCGGGCGATATGCGCAGCGTAAGCCCCAGTATTTTTTCGGTGATGAA
This sequence comes from Clostridiales bacterium, assembly GCA_012515725.1. Taxonomy (GTDB): domain Bacteria; phylum Bacillota; class Clostridia; order Christensenellales; family UMGS416; genus JAAYXU01. The sequence continues at coordinate 766 of JAAYXU010000109.1, forward strand.
CGGAGCGCCGGCGACGAGGCGGTACGCTCCTTTGCCCGCGGCAGCGTACAGGCTGTCGATCCCCGGCAGCCGGGCGGCCAGCTCGCGCCCCCCGGCGCGGGAGAGGGGCCGGAGCGTGCGCAGCGCGATCATCCGCTCGTGGGTGCGCAGTCCGGCGCGAACCATGACCTGCGACAGACCCGCCGCGGCCAGCGGGGACGCGGGCTGGCCGACCTCCCGCTCCACGGCGCGGGCCGCCTCCATGAGCGGAGGGTGCAGCAGCGGGCAGTCATCCACGGGCGTCACGATATGGCTTTTCTCCGAAAGAAAGCCGACGCGAATCCGCCCGTCCCGCACGGCGGCCGTAAAGACGGCCTTGCACCGGTAATGAAAGGGGCGCTCCATCGCCGCGATGGGCGGTATGTCCCCGATGTCCGGAACCCGCCGCAGCGCCGCGGCCAGACCGTCGCGGAGTATTTCAAGATGGCGCGCGTAATCGACGAACTGCAGCGCGCAGCCTCCGCACTGCCCGTAATGGGCGCAGAAAGGCTGCGTGCGTGCGGGCGACGGCAGGAGCGTATGGAGAAGCCGGGCGGCGGCGTACTTTGCGGTAACCCTGTAGGGCTCGAAGGCGACGCGCTCACCTTTTACGGCCCCGTCCACAAATACGGTATAGCCGTCCACCCGGCACACGCCGGCCCCGGCAAGCGTATGATCGGTTACGTCGGATTCATAGCGCGCGCCGATACTGACGGGAATCGTCATCGCCCGCCCGCTAGCCCGCTCATCCGCTCGGTCACGTCGGCGATCAGGCTCTCCCGCTCCCTGTTGGACCAGTTTACGATCCCCGTCGCTGAAACCTGCGCGCCCTTGTCGGCGCACAGCCGCTTCATCTGCGCGATCGCGCGGTTGCCGCCCAGCCAGGGCCGCGGCAGCTTTTGGGTCACGAAGCAGCCCACCTTCTTACCGGAGAGGGAGGGAATCTGCGACAGATATTGCGCCATCACCGTGGAGAGCGAAAACCCCCAGACCGGCGCGCCCAGCAGCACAACATCGCAGTCCGAGACGTCGGGAATATCCCGGAGCGTCACGCTCCGGGCCTGCGGGCTCTCGTCCATCGCCGTCACCCGCTCTACGCGCACGTCGCTCCCGTGAGCACGGCACGCCGCGGCGACGCGCTCGGCCACCGACAGCGTGTTGCCGGTACTCGAGTGTATGATTATCCCTGTCTTCATACAAACCTCCGAGAGTGTATTTGCTGTCCGCCCCGACCGAACTGCTCTGCCGAACCGGCACAGTACAATATTTCGCGCTATTGGGCAATGTTTCCTGCAAGTAGCGTTATACATGCCCCAAAAATAGCGCAGGACACTTTGTTCGCATACAGTGTCCGCCTCAGCGATGACGGGTGCGACCAGATAGCCCTGTGGCTGGGGCCGGGAATACAGGCCGCGCTGGCCGAACCGGTATAGTTATCGTATTTGCGTTATTCACCGGTATTTCCCGTCAGGAGCGGGCTCTCCGGGTCGTGGGCGGCGAGGTTGCGGCGCACCCGCTCCGCGCTCCCGTTTGCGTAGCAGTAAACGCAGCCATGCCCGCATGTGCCGTACGCGCCGATATCGACGCTGCGCGCGCAGCCGCATCCCGGGCGCTGTCCCGAGTCGCGGGGAACCGTGAGCGGCCGCCCGGCTATGCGCGAGAGAAGCGCGGCGTCTATGCACCGGCCGGGGAGCACGCCGCTGTCCGCAGTCAGACCCGCCTCGCAGCAGCACTCCACGCTCAGGCCGCGTTCGCGCGCGATCGCGGCGAAGCCCGAAGCCACGGCGTTCATCTCATCGGCCGACGCCTCGCGTAACCGGTGCTGCGCGAGTGCGCGGCGGTTCCGGGCATATGTGTCGAGGAAGCTTATAACGCACTTGTCGGTATACGCGCACAGCTCCCGCACGAGCCGGTCGAACTGCTCCAGATGATAGTCAGGCGGCGTCCGCTCCGACAGCACGACGGGATCATAGCGCCAGACGACCCGGTGGCGTCCAATACGGCTCGATAGCTCCCGGAACGTGTCGATCCGCTCCGCCAGCTCGGGCAGTCCGGGCTCCAGCGGCGCGCCGTAGGGATTGAGCGTGAACTGGAAGTAGAAGGGCCGCGGCGCAAGCGCGGTCAGCACCGGCAGGAACGGCGCGGCGTTCTTGGTCCACAGCACGACGCCGTCAACTGCTTGGGCAGACAGGTCCACCCGTACGACGCTGCGCGGACGATAGGGTTGGCGCACCAGCGCCTCGCCGTCCCGTAGACGGGCCGCGAACCAGGCCGCGTAGAGGGCCGGTATATCGGTACGGCGGCTGGCGCTTACTATCAACGGGGCATCCCCTCTTTAGTCCTTCACGAAGTACAGCCCTCGGACGATGTCCAGGAGCGCCTGCTCGTCGCAGTACCAGGCCGATATTTTATCTATGGTCCTGTTTTCTCCGGGGAGCGTGATCGTGTTTATTTCCTCGAGACTGAGGTCCTTGAGAAGCAGCGCCAGTACGGCCATCTGCTCGGTGGACAGGTTCGTGTTGAGGTAGTACTTCGCCGCGTCGTAGAGCCTGGGAACGTACTCGATTGGATTGTGTTGCTTGATATCGGCGAGGAACTTCAGCACGAATTCCTGCTGCCGCGCTATTCTCGCTGTATCGCCTCCGACGTTCTTGCGGGCGCGCACGTATTCGAGCGCCTGCCGTCCGTCGAGGCGATAGGTTCCCGACGGGATCTGAGCAGCGTGCGCCACGTCGGAGCTGACGCTCATCGTTATCCCGCCCACGCAGTCGATGATATCTATCATACCGTCCATATCAAAACCGATATAGTATTCAATCGGTATGCCGCCTATGAGATAGGACAGCGCGTCCATCGTATTGCGGTAGCTGTACTTGGTGCGGCCCTGCCCGTACGCGAAGGACGCGTTGATGCGGTTCATCTCGTGGGATACGATGTTTCCGTCCTTATCCACCCGCTGCACCATCGTATAGGTGTCGCGGGGCACCGAGAGCAGTGTCGTTTCGCCGGTTCCCGTGTCGATGATGCCCAGTATGATCGTGTCGGCGCGAAAGCCCAGCGGGCCGCGCTCTTCGAGCACATCGATGCCCATGAACACGACCGTAATGATGTCGTCGTTGAAGCGGTAGCCCTCCGTTGACCAGCGAAGCCGCACATCGTGCTCATTGCCCGGAACAGAGGTGACCGCCACACCCGGATCGACATCGGTGAGATCATGCGCATCGGGAACAGGGGCTGCGGTCATGTCAGGCGTCAGTGTGCTGAGCTGACCGGTTTCACTGGGTACGAATAGGCTGGCAGGATCGTTTTTCGCCTTGTAGATGAGAACCGCCGCGTAGCATCCTATGCACACCGCCGCGGTCATGAGCGCCGAAAGGATGATAACGAGCGCCCTGGGAAGAGGTTTGCGGGAGCGGGTGTGACTGTTCCTGCTGTACCGGAGATTGCTCCCCTGTCTTGTGCTCATAGTCAGTACTGCCTTTTCGGTTAAGAAAAGTTTCCTCCGTGCCAAATATACTCCATTCTAACGCAGCCGCGGGAAATTAGCAACGGTATTCATGGCTCATTCGTGTTTGCTTCTGCCTGACCTTTTACCCAGAATAACTTGACACGATCCACCCTGCACGAACAACTTTTCAAAAGCAACCGTTAATGTTATAATAGCAAAATGAATGCAGGAATAAAAAAGCATTCCTTCATCGGCGCGTTTGAGCGCCGGATACTAGTAAGAGCGGGCGGAAGGAAATTGGTATGAATACAAAGGAAGATGTACTCCGGTTAGCCCATGAGAACGACGTGAAGTTCGTTCGACTGCAGTTCACAGACGTGTTTGGCGCGATGAAGAACGTGGCGGTCACGATCGATCAGCTGCACCGTGCGCTGCACAATGACTGCATGTTCGACGGAAGCTCCATCGAGGGATTCGTCCGCATCGAGGAGAGCGACATGTATCTGCGGCCCGATCCCGATACGTTCGTGCTGTTCCCGTGGCGGCCCAACAACGGACGGGTAGCGCGGCTCATATGCGACATATATACGCCTGAGGGAAAGCCGTTCGAGGGCGATCCCCGCTATGTGCTCAAAAAGGCGCTCGCCCGGGCCGCCGCGATGGGCTACTCGTTCAACGTAGGCCCTGAGTGCGAGTTCTTCCTCTTTGAGGTGGACGCGGAGGGAAATCCGACCACGATCACGCAGGACGACGCGGGGTATTTCGATCTGGGCCCGATCGATCTGGGAGAGGACGCGCGCCGGGATATGTGCCTGACGCTCGGGGAAATGGGTTTTGAGATCGAGGCCAGCCACCACGAGGTGGCGCGGGGACAGCACGAGATAGACTTTCGGTACGACGAGGCCCTGCGCGCCGCCGACAACATCATGACGTTCAAGATGGTGGTCAAGTCGATCGCGAACCGGCACGGCCTGTACGCGACATTCATGCCCAAGCCCATCTATGGAATAAGCGGGTCGGGAATGCACACGAACCAGTCGCTCTTCAGAGACGGCAGGAATATACTCTACGACGAAAGCGCCCCGCTCGAGCTGAGCCGGGAAGCCATGGGCTACATCGCCGGTATCATGGAGCACGCCAGGGGTATGACGGCCATCACCAACCCGCTCGTCAACTCCTACAAGCGCCTCGTATCCGGATACGAAGCGCCGATCTATGTCGCCTGGGCCACCCGGAACCGGAGCCCGCTCATACGCATACCCGCCTCCCGGGGCTCCGCCACACGCATAGAGCTGCGCAATCCCGACCCATCGTGCAATCCATACCTGGCGCTGGCCTGTATGCTGACGGCGGGACTTGACGGTATCGAGCGGGGGCTTACCCCGCCCGGCGCGGTCGAGCGGAATATTTATAAGATGACCGAGGAGGAGCGCCAGGCCGCCGGGATCGAGAAACTGCCCGGTGATCTGTGCGAGGCGATTCGCGCGATGCAGGCCGACCCGCTCATCACAGCCACGCTGGGGCCCCATATCGTGGACAAGTATGTCCGGGCCAAGATGCGTGAGTGGGAAGACTACTGCACCCATGTGCATCCGTGGGAGATCGAGCACTATCTGTCCAGGCACTAGGACATTCGTTCGGCTTGCCGGATATCGCGCAGGGGCGACGCTCTCGTCGCCCCTGCGCTGTATTGCGCCTGTACTTAAGCCACGCCCCCCTATCTCGTCTTCATACTCCTGACCATCCTTCCGAACGCGCGGTCCTGCTGTCTGCGCTCTGCCCGCGCCTTTTTGTCGGTCTTAGCCAGCTCGTGGCGCTCCTCCCGCCGGAACTTATTATAGCGCTCCAGCCTGTCGGGAGTGAGCGCGCCCTCGTTGATAGCGTCGCGCACCGCGCAGCCCGGTTCGCTTTGGTGGCGGCAGTCGGAGAAACGGCACGAGGCGGCCAGCTCCTCTATATCGGCGAACGTCTGAGCGCCGCCCTCCTCGTCGAACGCGATTTCCCGCATTCCCGGCGTATCGATGAGCAGCCGCCCGTCGGGCAGCCGGAAAATCTGCCGGTGCGTCGTCGTATGGCGGCCCCGGCCGTCGTCTTCTCGAATTTCCCGCGTGTCCATCACGGTTTCTCCCATGAGCGCGTTTAGCAGCGTTGACTTTCCGACCCCCGAGCTTCCCAGCACGACGGCCGTCTCTCCGGGATCCCACAGCGCCCGCAGCGCGTCCAGGCCCTGCCCGGTGGGCGCGCATACCGTGACCGTCGGAACCATCGTCGCGGCCTCCTCGAGCGCGGCGAGGCAGGCGGCCGGCTCGTCGCACAGATCGGCCTTTGTCAGTACCACCGCGGGCCGCGCGCCGCTGTTCCAGGCGACGGTCATGTAGCGCTCCAGCCGCGCGGGGTTAAAGTCCCGGTTCATGCTTGTCGCGATCGCGACCAGATCCACGTTTGCGGCCATCGCCTGCCGCTCGTGCACGTTGTGCACCGACTGACGGCATACGGCGGTGCGCCGGGGCAGCAGCTCCTCGATGACCGCGTCCCCCGTCTCCCTGGGAATGGTGAGCGCCGTCATATCGCCCACCGCCGGCGGCGCGCCCGAAAGCTCCCGGCGCAGCGTTCCCGAGGGACTGCCCCACAGCGGCCCCAGCGGGGTAACGAGCGTGCATCGGTCGCGGTATACGGCCGTGACGCGGCCGGGCGTCAATCCTTTTTCGCGCAGCGGGGCGAACGCCTCCTCCCAGTACGAACTCCATCCGAACTCATATATCGTGTCCAATTCGTGACTCCTTTCCGTCGCTCAGATCACCGATGATTCTCATTTCTGTTGCTTTTATTATCCGCTTTGCCGCATACAAAAAGCGCAGCCCTTTCGGCTGCGCCCGTACGCCTTTTTCCGAGAAGCTGTGATCCGGATCGCGTACACGGCAACAGCGGCCCGCGCAAATGCCCGGGTCGATGCCGATCACGTGAACCGGCGTGTTATACGGTTGTGAACCCCTTCAGAACACGCATATTACAGCCCTCCTTCGGATTGATGGTGCCAGTATAAGGCAAACGAATGTTAAGCGCAATACCTTCCTTAAAAAAGGCGGCTCTCAACCGAAAGCCGCCTCATTCTTTTATTATGACTGCCCCGCAGCCGCTCCGGCCAGCAGCGCCCGCTCCTTTTCCTCGACGAACTGGTTCGTGTACAGCTCATAGTAGTGCCCGCGCGCGGCCAGCAGTTCCCTGTGGGTTCCGCTCTCTATGACCCGGCCCTTTTCGATGACCATTATGCGATCTGCGTTGCGAATGGTCGAGAGACGGTGCGCGATGATGAAACTGGTACGCCCCGCGAGCACCTTCTCGATGGCGGCCTGTATCCGCACCTCGGTCTCGGTGTCGATGGAGCTTGTCGCCTCGTCCAGCACGAAGAGCGCGGGCGCGGCCACGATGGCCCGGGCAAACGATATTAGCTGCTTTTCGCCTGTCGAAAGGCGGCTCCCGCCCTCGCCCACCGGCGTATCGTAGCCTTTTTCCAGACGGCTGATGAATCCGTCCGCGCCCACCAGACGGGCGGCCCGCTCGATCTCCTCGTCGGTCGCGTCGAGCTTTCCGTAGCGTATGTTTTCACGGATCGTGCCCGAGAAAAGGTGGGGCGACTGAAGCACATACCCGAGGTTCGAGTGCAGCCACAGCTGCGAGCGCTCCCGGTAGTCCACGCCGTCTATGAGTATCCGTCCGGCGGTAGGCTCGTAGAAGCGGCACAGCAGGTTAACGATAGTGCTCTTGCCGCTGCCGGTCTCTCCGACCAGCGCGATGGTCTGCCCGGCCGGAACCTCTAGGCTGAAGTCCTCGAGCACCTTCTCGCCCTGCTTGTACTGGAAGGATACGTTCTCGAACGTAACCTCGCCCGTGAGGGGCGGCCAGTTTTCGCGTTTGGGCTCGAACGAGTCTCCGAAACGCTTAAGAACCTCGGGCGTGTCGCTGATCTCGGGCTGGTTTTCCAGCAGGCCTATCACCCGCTCGGCCGCCGCCTGCGAGTTCTGCAGCTCCGCGAATATCATAGCGATATGGCGCACCGGCTCAAAAAACATATTCGACAGGCTCAGGAAGAACGAAAGCTCCCCGAGACTCAAGCCCATTACCTGCACCTGCCATCCGCCCAGCCACAGCACCGCGCCGGTAGCGAGCGATCCCAGCGTCATGACGATGGGCATGAAAAGCGCCGAGTAATGCGCCGCCCTGATCGCGCTTTCGCGCATCGACCCCGAAAGACGGGTGAATTCGCCAAAGTTGCCGTCCTCGCGCACCAGCGTCTTGGTCGTCCGCGCGCCCATGATCCCCTCGTTGAACGCGCCGGTGATACGGCTTCCCAGCTTGCGCACGTTGCGCTGGTGGGTCAGTATCCGCTTCTGGAATATAAGCGACAGCGCCGTCAGCGGCGGCAGTATCGCGAGCATCACGAGCGCCAGACGCCAGTTGAATATAAACATGCTTACGAGCGATATCACCATGAATCCGAATCCCCAGCACAGGTCCACCAGCGACCAGGCCACGGTGTCGGCCAGGCGGCTCGAGTCCGAGGTCATGCGGGCCATTATGTACCCGACAGGCGTCTTGTCGTAGTAGGAGAAGGACAGCTCCTGCAGCCTGTGAAAGCTGTCCCGCCGTATGTCGTGGCATATGCCCGCCTCGACATGACCGGCATTGTATATAAATGTAAAGACGCAGGTCGACGAAATCACGATGAGCACGAGAGATATGGCGATGTACCAGCCCATGCCATCCCACCGGCCCGGAGTGATGAACGTGTCGATCGCGTATCCATTAAGGTACGGCCCTACCACGTCGGCCATGGCCACGACCGCCATCGCCAGTAGCGTCATCGCGACCGACCGGCGGTGCGGCCTCGTGTAGGATAGCAGCTTTTTCCAGGTGCTCCACTGCACCTTGCTTTGCGTAAATTCCTCTTCCTGTATGGCGCTCATACCGAAATCGCCTCTCTTTCCATATCAGCCTCCAGGCTGGCCTGCAGCGACCAGACCCGGCGGTACAGTCCGTCTGTGTTGATAAGCTCCTCATGGGTTCCCTGCTGTGTCAGCCTGCCGTCCTCCAGCACCAGTATCCGGTCGGCCTCCTTGAGCGTGGAGATCCGATGCGAGATTATAAATGTCGTGATTCCCTTGCGGCGGCGGCGCAGTTCACTGCGGATTATCGCGTCGGTATGGGTATCCACCGCCGACAGCGAGTCGTCGAATATAAGCACGTCGCAGTCGCGTATGATCGTACGCGCGATAGCGACCCGCTGCTTCTGGCCGCCCGACAGCGTTACGCCCCGCTCGCCCACCAGCGTGTCGTATCCCTTTTCGAACTCCTCGACCACGTCGTGCAGGCAGGCTACCCGGGCCGCGTCGGCCACTTCCTCGTCGCATATGCTGTCCTTGGTGATTCCTATGTTCTCGCGGATCGTACGCGAGTAAAGGAACGGCTCCTGCAGCACGATACCCACCCGGCGTCGCAGATGCGCCTTGTCGATGCGGCGGATATCGACTCCTCCGATCGTTATGCGTCCCTCGTCAGCGTCGTACAGGCGCTGCATGAGGTGCATGATCGTGGATTTACCGCTTCCGGTCGTGCCCAGCAGGGCCACCGTTTCACCGGCCTTCACCGTGAATGAAAGCTCGCGCAGCACCGGCTCTTTGTCGTCGTATCCAAACGTCACGCGGTCGAACACGATGTCCCGGTCGATGGGCGGGGCCTGGGGATCGTCTCCCGAGTCCTCGGCGGGCGTTTTGAGCACCTCGTCGATGCGGCCCATCGCGATGAGCATCCTGCCCATGTCCGAGAGCACCCGTCCGAACTGCCTGACCGGCCAGAGCAGCATCCCCACATAGCTGTTGAAAACGATGTAATCACCCAGCGTGATAGCGCCGCTGGCCGCGTACCAGACGCCCACCAGCAGAGTGACCAGCTGCTGGATTATGACTATCATATCAGAGCTGCTCCAGAAGAACGCGAAGAACCGCGTCAGACGTATGCTCTTGTCCCGGATATCGCGGTTGGCGACGCTGAATTTCGCAAGCTCGAAGCGTTCCCGCCCGAACGCGCGCACGACGCGCACCCCTGTCAGATTCTCCTGCATTACGGTCGAGAGGTGGCCGTCGGCCTCCTCTACCACTGCAAACTGCTTCTGTATGCGCTTAAAGAACCACATGCACGACGCCACGATGAACGGTATGAGCGCCAGAGAATACAGCGTCATCAGCGGATGGATGGAGAGCAGTATTCCAAGAGCCAGCGCCAGCATGACGATCATGCGCACCGCCTGTATGAACTGCGCCGAGAAGAACCGCCTTACGGTTTCGACGTCGGTCGTAGAGCGCTGTATGAGGTCGCCCGTCTCGGCCTTCACATGGTAGTCGTACGGGAGCCTCTGCAGATGGTCGTAAAGGCGGTTTCGCATACTGCGCGCCACCGTCTCGGCGCCCATTGACACGGTGCGGCCCCGCAGGAACATGAAAACTCCCTGCAGCAGCATCACGCATACGAGCAGCACGCCCGGTATCCACAGGTTCCGCGCCAGCATCGGCGCGCCGCCCAGCCCTTCTATCCACTGGGCGATAAAAGCCGGAGCCCGAAGCGGCTTGCCATTGAGTCCGTAGTCGACGGTGTTTGATATGATAAGCGGCATGGCAAAGGCAAAGCACTCTGTCAGCAGCGAGCTGGCGACCGCGATCAGGTAGTACATACGCGCTCCGCTCATAAAGCCCCAAAGCGCTTTGAGCCTGTATCGGTTCATAGAATCCTCCTTGCCCGCGGCGGCAAAAAGCCGCAGGCGTCTTTTCTTGCCTGCGGCTTATATATAACGCCGCAGGCGGATGCCTGCGGCGTCTGAACTGATCGAATCAGCGCAAACGGACAGGCCGGTTCCAGGACACACCACTCCCAAAAATCGCAGTACGAACGGCGATCAACGCGGTATAGTGCCCTCTTGTCTTAGTCATGGATTCCGGCCTCCTTTCAGTCATAGTTAGGCGGAGCAACTCCGCACCACGATATGATAGCAAATGTTGGGACGCTTTGCAATCGTTTTTTTTAAAATTTATAAAATTTCCTGCTAAGGAATATGAAGATGGCGGAGCGGGCCCCCTCCGTTCGTTTCCGGGCGAAAAAAATGCGCGGCGGGACGCTCCGTCCCGCCGACACCGATGAATTTATCCGGCCACGCAGCGCTTAAGGTGCGCGAACGCGCCCCGAAGCGGGGTACCGGTAAAATCGAGCGCCGGAAGAATAGCCTTGAGCGCCCGGGTCCCCGCAAGCGCCTGCCGCAGCTCCGCCTCGAATAGATCGAAAGATCGCGCTATCTGTCCGCCCGCGACCAGGCACTCGACCTCATACTGCTCGAGCACAGGCCGCAGTATCTCGCCCAGCATCGCGCCGGTCTGCGCGAACACGCGCCGCGCCGCCGCGTCTCCAGCCCTCGCCCGCTCCGCGATGTCCACAACGTCCACGGTCTGCCCGCCGGGGACCTCGGCGGCGTAGCGCGCGATGATTCCCCGGCGCGCTACATATTCCTCGGCGATGCCGTCCCGGTAGGGCTGCTTATACAGGCTTACGCCGGGCCCGCCCTGCGGGTTTTTGAGTATCGTGCCGCCCACGCACAGCGAGAACCCGAGCCCCGTGCCCAGCATCACCGCGGCCACACTCCGGTAGCCGCTCATGCGCGGCTCCATGAGGAGCCCGAGCATGTAGGCGGTCGAGTCGTGCACGAAGCACACCGGCACGTCGCCCAGCCCGTCGGTCAGCCACGGCCGGATCGGTATACCCTTTATCGCCGCGTATTTATGGTCCGTCATATAGCGGCCGCCCTCGTAGTCGAAGGGCCCCGGCGTGCTGACGCCCACGCCAGTGACGCGCAATCCCGCTTCATCCGCCTTCTTTGCGATGCCCCGCGCCAGACCGCGGAAGCTTGCCTCTATTTCCGGTGCGGAGCCGGACGAGTCTACGCGCGTCTCCCCGGGCTCTCCCAGAAATTCACCCGCCGGTGTGAGCAGCGCCGATTTTATAAACGTGCCGCCCACGTCCACGGCGGCGCAGCAATCACCCCGCGTCATGCTCGTAGCCCTGCTTGAGCAGGGTCTTGTGGACGACGACCGGTCCGTCGCTTTCGTTTATGATCTCGTAGCGTCCGAACGAAGCGGGAACCACGACGATGTCGAGATATCGCTGCACGAAGAATCGCGTGGGATCGGTGAGCGAGCGTATCACGACCCGCTCGCCGTCCACCAGCGTGAGCACGTGAAAGCGGTCGCGCGTGTCGTCCTCGATCCGCCGCTCGAATCGCAGGTTGCGCAGCGAGAAGTACAGTAGATCGTGCTCACCTACGATGAGCTCCTCCCAGCCGTCGCCCTTGCGGACGCTGCGGGGCTCGTGCGCGATGTTGTCGCGGACCCAGCCTGCCCGCCGCTCGCGCCGCAGCACCTTGTCCCCGTGGTATGTATGGATGGGCCGGAGTGTCCCGTCGAGATCGGCGCGCAGGTAGTCGTACATCTTATATGTATAGGAGCCGATAGTCAGGCTGCCGATTTCCAGTACTACCTGGTTTCGTCCCGAAGAGTGTATCGTGCCCCCCGGTATCATTACCTGGGTCCCGGGCTTAGAGGGCACGCTGTTGAGATACCGCTCGTAGTCGACGCTCTCGCGGTACCGTTCGGAGCGGCGCGCGTCGGCGATGAACTGCTCTACGTCGGCGTCCTCCTTGAATCCGAGATAGGTTTTCGCGCCCTGACCGGTCTCAACGACATAGTAGCTCTCGTCCTGGCGGCCCAGCTCATTGTAGTTGGTCACAGCGTAGTCGCCGCCCGGATGCACCTGTATGGACATGTTGCCGCTCGAGTGCCATGTGTCGTCGTAGTTAAACCGTATCGGGAAGTAGCCCCCGAATTTTTTTACACACTCCGTACCCATGAGCGCCTCGCCGCGCGCCTGTACGAACGTATAGTACGGAAACTCGGTGCGCACTCCGTTCTGCTCGGTTACTACCGATACCTCCATGGGTATCATGTCGAATACCCACGCGCAGTTTTTCATCGTATCGGGCAGCTTGCGTATCTTTGTGATATAGTGGCCGCCCCAGACTCCTTCCAGGTATACGGGCTTGCAGCGAAGCGGCTGGCCTACCAGCGCGTCAAATAGCGCGTTGACGGTTTCGATGGGCATGAGCTGCAGATTAGCGGGATCGTCGCCGTTCATATAGTAGTCGATATGGCCGCCGCGCATTAGCTCGCCGCGAAGGCTGTTGGATACCTCGAAGTCCACATAGTAGCACCGGCGCATCGCCCGCTTGAACGGACGGGCAGTCCGGTCCCCGAGGTTGCGGACACGGCCGCCCCGTACGTTGAGCGTGATCGTTAGGGGCGTCACGTCTATAAACATTTTGATATCCGCGTGTGCCCGCAGCGCCGGTATGAGCGCTCCGTTTCCGTATACGATTAGCACGCCGTTTCCGTTTTTTCCGAACGACTGCATACGCCCGGCCAGTCCGTCGATCGCGTCGCCGCGCATCAGGCCCTCGTATCCGCCCCCGTACAGCTTGCCAAAGAGCAGCACCGGATCCTTTTCAAGATCCTCGGGCAGGAACTCACTGAGCTGCTCCTCGAGCGCGTCCGCGTCCTTATAGAGGCATTCCGCGCTGACGCTCGTTACCGGTATACCGGCGGTCGAGAGCGCCTGCTCGAGCGCGGTGACCCACTCTTTAAACGGAGCGCTGATCGCGCCGTCGATGCCAACGACCGCGCGCTTCATGCCCGACAGCCGGGCCGCCATCGCCTTTGCCGCAGCCACGTTGCCCGCGGTGATGGCACTCGTGTGCCGCTCGTCTACTGTGAGCGCGTTGACGGCGTTCGGGTCGTGATAGGGAAAGGGGTTGAACATAAAACTCATATTGATATGGCTCCCATCCTATGAAATTTCGGTAAAGTCGAATCCAAGCATCGCGGCCAGGCTCCGTATATGCGGCACATAGTCGCCGGGAGCCAGCCCATAGTGCTGTGTCACGCCGATTCGCACCAGCCGGTCGAAAAGCTGCTCGCTTGTGCCGGACAAGGGGCGCAGCAGGCCGTGCGAATAGCTCGTGATGAAGTGCTCTGTCGGGAGCGCCTCCACGCGGGTTACGACGAGCTTGAAGCGCTCGGGCCCCTGCGAGCAGTGCAGCATGGTCTTTAGTCCCGGCGGTATCACGTACCACGCGAACGGCGCTCCGGCGTGCTTGTAGCCGCTCTTGGCGAAGCGCACGTCCCGCGCGATTTGCACGCTTCCCTCGGGGTCGGTGTAGTCGTTGGGGCCCGCGTGCCCGGCGGCGAAGCATTTGCCGGGGTGGTCTATGTGGAAGGGCTCGATGAAGTTCACAGGCCTGCCCGCAAGCAGCTTGAGCACGTATGTGGCGACGCCGCCGCCGATATCGCCCTCGGGCACGACGGTGACGGGCGGGCCGCCGGGACAGGGCGTAAAGCCCGGCCGAAGCCCCACATGGCGGAAAAGCACCGGGTCGATGTCGTTGAGCACCAGCAGATCGACGCCCGCGGCCGCGGCCATGCGCTCCAGCGCGATCGAGGCTCGCATCGACGCCTCGAATTTCTCAAAATCGACGTCGGGCAGCACCGTGTATTTACGCGCCAGCGCGTCGCAGGCGGCGCGCGCCTCCTCGGGCGCGACCTTGTCTATTTCCTCGGTCAGCCCGGCGACCGACAGGAACCGGATCTCGGGACCGATCTTCGTAAATATGTCGTACGGGTCCACATAGGTGGACCACATGACCTCGTTGTAGGACGCGAGCAGCCCGATCACCGATTCGCGCAGTATCCCGCGCACCCGGGCCGCCTGCGTAAATACGCGCGCTCTCTCCATGACATCCGCGAGCGTGCCCACCGCCGTCTCCATCATAGGGCGCGAGAAGCGCGGTATGGAGCCTGAGGCCTCCTGCGTGCCCACCAGCCCTCCGGCCGCAAGGAACTCTATGAAATCGTTCTCGTCATGCGTATCGGTAAATCCCAGCGTATCGCGCACTATATGAGCGAACAGTATCGGTATCTCGGGCATATCCCGGAGAAACCGTATCCACGCGAAATCCTCCGCCCACGACATATACAGCGCTATAACACAATCGGCCCGTTTCATGAAAAACTCGTCCATCGCCCGCCGCATATCCTCGCGGCTGTACACGATACCCGGGTTTATGAGATCGCCCAGCTCCCCGGCTGCGCTCACGATGCGCTTTGACGCCTTGGCCTGGCGCGCCTCATAGTCCCCGCTCGGAGTGCCCTCGCCCAGCGCGCGGAACCGCGGCGAACCTATCAGCAACAGTCCGACACGGGCTTTTCGACCCATATTGCTCATATTTTCATCTCCCGTACCACCAATAGGGGCAAATTCATCTGTTTACCATTGTATCACACTTTGTCCCGCTGTCAACACGAAGTTTTACTTCCGCCGATTGTATATGAAACTTTGTTGCATATGTTTACGGTTCATTGTATGATGACTATGGGGACAGGGTGAAAGCATCTGTTCTTCATAAAAAAGCAGTCGAGGAAGTGCTCCGACAGGCTGCTGCTTAACATCATTTTTAGGAGTCGTAAGGCGGGGGCTTGCTCCCGCCGCGTCCCTTTATTCATTGCTTATTCGGGTTCTGAATAAGTGGTGGTTACGGGCGACTCGGGCGTCACCCCGCTACTATCAGGCACAGCAATCAAAACACAGTCTTTCGTTCCACATAGCTGTCTGGAACTAAAG
>JAAYXU010000110.1 GCA_012515725.1 Clostridiales bacterium
CCGGGCGGCTGCGAGATCGGGATGCGGCCTATCGACCTGCACCTTAAGGGTCTGCGGGCGCTTGGCACCGCGATTAATGAGTCGATGGGCCATCTGGAGCTGAAGTGTCCGCAGCTTACGGGCGGCGAGATTCATCTAGATTATCCAAGCGTAGGCGCAACCGAAAACATCATGATGGCAGCTGTGACAGCCAAAGGCAGGACGCAGATCCATAATGCCGCGCGGGAGCCGGAGATCGTGGATCTGGCCCGGTTGCTTGGCTCCATGGGTGCGCATGTGCTGGGTGCGGGAGGCAGCGTCATCGATATCGAGGGCGTAAGCAGGCTGCACGGCTGCGATCATGAGGTGATACCCGATCGTATCGCGGCGGGAACATTCCTGGTCGCGGGCGCTATGAACGGCGGTACGGTCGAGGTGCAGAACGTATACCCCTGCCACCTCATTCCTGTGATCGCGAAACTGCGGGAAACCGGGTGCACTCTTATAACCGGGGATGACTCGATCATTATCAAGGCGCCAGCACGTCTTAAGGCGACAAGCCGTGTTGACACGATGCCGTATCCCGGTTTTCCCACCGACATGCAGGCGCCTATGTTCGTGCTGTCCACGATCGCCGACGGCACTACGATCCTAGTGGAGAACGTGTTTGAAAATCGGTTCCACCACGCCTCGGAGCTCGTGCGCATGGGAGCGCGGGTGGTGCTGCATGACCGGATGGCCATCATCACAGGAGTCGACAGGCTGCTGGGTACGCGGGTTACCAGCGCGGACCTGAGGGGCGGCGCCGCGATGGTGCTGGCCGGTATCCACGCCGAGGGCGTGACGGTGGTCGAGCAGATCCATCACATCGATCGGGGTTACGAGCTGTTCGAAAACGATCTGCGGGGACTGGGCGCCGATATACACAGAATCTGAGAGGACCGATATGACAAATACGCAAAAGAGAAAGCGGTTCGAAAGTGACCGACGCGGCGCACGCTCAAAAGCGGAGCGTGTGCGGGAGCCTGCGGATACGCGTGAGTCGGCGGGCTTCAATAGACAAGGGGATTCCTCACGGCGCTGAAAATCCGTGGATACGGGCAATGTACGGGGGCCGCTGGCTTTGCTGGCCGTGCTGGCCCTTTTAGTATGCGCAGTGCTGCTGGGATGGGATGCGTTCGCGATCCGGAGCGTAACCATCACAGGATACAAGAACCTCACATACGACGAGCTTCTCGCGCTCTCGGGCGTTCGCACCGACGAAAACTTGTTCATGTTGGATCCGCGGCTTGTCGCCAGCCGACTTGAAAGCAATCCGTTCGTTGATGTGCTGTCGGTAGAGCGGGTATACCCCGACACGGTCGCGATCGAGATATTTGAGAGATCTCCGCGGGCCGCCGTCGAGGTGATCGAGGGTTACGCCGTGATCGGAGAAGAGGACATAGTGCTCAGCGTGAGCGGGTCCCTTCCGGCAGGCCACTGTCCGGTCGTGAAGGGGCTGCCGCTTAACCGCTGGGATCCGGGCACCACGCTTGACTCGGGCGAAAGCGAAAGGATCAAAATAATGGATCAGCTGCTGCGCGCCGTATATGATACAGGAGCCGTGCACTGGATCGGCGAGATAGACCTTAGTGACCTGCAGAACATCGTCATACTCTCGGAAGAAGGAATACTGATCCTCGTGGGAGAATTAAAGAGCCTGGACGAAAAATTCAAGCTACTTGACCAGATCATGCCAAGCATCCGGCAGGAGGGGTACACTGCCGGGAAGATTTATTTGACTGCCGACAGCGTGAATTTCGTGCCGACAACCGCCAACCCTGAGTAAAGCATTGAAAGGATGTTTATGAGCCGGAGAGTGGCACAGGCGTTGATTCTGACGGCGGCAGGCCTGGTATTGGGCCTGCTTGTGTCGTTGCAGCTAAAAAACGTTATCGCTGCAGGAGGTAGCGTTTCGCTTATACGGATCCGTGAGCTGAACGAGCGTATCGACGCGCTTGAGCAGGATAACGCGGCACTGGAGCGGGAGATAGTGGCGCTTCACAGCGAGGCGTTCGAAAGGGAGCGGGCGGCGCAGGCGGCCTCGGAGCAGACCGATGCGCTCATGGGTGCGCTAGAAGCCCTTCGCGCCGAGGCAGGGCTCACGCCGCTGTCGGGCCCGGGCGTGACGGTAACCATACGGCAGCGGACAACAGCGGGCGGCGAAGCGCTGCAATATGTGTCCGATACGGATCTTCTTAATATCGTCAATGAGCTGTGGGCTGCCGGAGCCGAGGCAGTCGCCGTCAACAACCAGCGTCTGGGCGCTGCCAGCGAGATACGCAGAGCGGGCGCGTATATAAGCATCAACGGGTACGCGACCGCAGCGCCCTTCACGATCACGGCGCTGGGAGACGAGAAGGCGCTCTCCTCCGCCCTGAATCTTTACGGGGGCGTGGTCGACATGCTCTCTGACGCCTACGATATCGAGATCATACGGCAAAGCTCCCTGACAGTACCCGCCCTAGAAGGCGAGCCCGGCTTCCGGTATGCCCGTCCGGCGGCCGAGCCTCCGTCATGAGGGGGCGGGCGCAGGGCGCTGCGCTACTGCTGCTTGCCGCGGCGGTAACGCTGACCGCGGCGGGACTGGGTAGCGTGGATCTCGCGCTTCCTTATATCCGCTCCGGGATGGCGCGCGTAATGGAGGCCCGGGATCGACTGGACGCGCTCGAGGTCGAGCGGCAGGAGCTTCTTGACCGCAGGCAAGAACTACTGGACGCGATCGACCGCTCACGGAGCGCCCACAGCGTCAGTCTATTGAAAGCCGGGGAGATCGAGTCGGAAATCGCGCGCACCGCCGCGTGGACGGGCTGGGTAGCATGCACCGGCGGGGGCGTGCGCGTCACGCTGACCGATGCGCCCGACGAGGTCATCCGCGCCGCGGGACCGGGCACGGATCCGGGCAGGTTCATCGTCCACGACCGCGACCTGCTGCGCGTCATGAACGCGCTATGGGCTTCGGGGGCGGAAGCGGTCGCGGTCAACGGCGAGCGATATCGAGTGGGCGACGCGGTCCTGTGCGTGGGCCCGTCCATCCGGGTGGGAGAGCACAGGCTGGCTCCTCCATATATCGTCGAGGCCATAGGCGACGGGGATGCGCTGGCCGAGTCGCTGACGACCGGCGAGTACTCGGCGTTGTACCGGGAGCTGGCGGTTTTTGGCATCGGTATGCGCGTGGAGCCGGTCAGCCGGCTCGTGCTGCCGGGCCGGAAAGGAGCGCAATAACATGCTGTATGTATTGGCGGGTATCGCGCTGGGGCTGCTGCTGGGCCTTGTTTTCCCCTTCGGCGTTCCGGCCGAATGGTCGCCCTATGTGTCGGTTGCGCTGCTGGCCGCGCTTGGCGCGGTGCTCGAGGCGGCCGTCGACAGGCAGCGGGGCGAGTTCCGGGCCGGTCGCCTTCTGGCTGCGTTTTTCGGGGACGGACTGCTGGCTGCCGGGCTGGCATTAATTGGTGACCGGCTGGATGTTCCGCTCTATCTAGCAGCCGTGGTATGGTTTGGAGGACGTATATTTATCAGTATTGGGAGATTAAGGAATAACTGGTCTGACGAACAGTATAAAAAAGGCCAAAATGCTGAGAATGAAAGGGAAAATCAAAGGATTTAATGAATACCGGTTGTATTAACGGCGTCCGCCATGTTAAAATGGTGTGAATTATTCCCAGAATGGCTGCGAACGATCGGAAAGGTGGAATCCGGGGCTCATGGGTAAGGCGGTAGCTGCGCTTGACTTCGGTACCTCCAAAGTTTCAGCCGTGATCGGACGCATCGAATCCAGAGGTGGGATCGCGATACTGGGAGCCGGTGCGGTGCCTTACGCGGGATTTCGGAATAACGAGTGGATCGAGCCAGAGGAACTAGCTGCGATCATCCGGAAGGCACAGAAAAGAAGCGAGCGCCGGGCCCATCGGCGGATGCGTGAGCTGTATGTGGTGATTCCCGGCGAGTTTACGGAAACGCAGCTTCGCCAGGTGACGATGAAACCGTCGGGTCCCGGTGGACTGATAACGAGGGAGGATATGGATTCGCTCAGCAGGATGGCTGCCGACTACGACAAACCTGTACACTATCGGCTCCTGCACCTCAACCTGCTGGGCGCTTCGCTGGACGGCACGATGGTCTGGCAGGACCCTGTCGGGCGGATGTGCGGAGAGGTGACGGCATATCACTCGTGCATCGCCGCGGATGGTCTGTTCATGGAGTCCATCGAGGAAATGCTGGGAGAGATGGGTCTTGGAGTCGTGGAGTATGTGGCCGCGCCTTTGTCCACTGGGCGGATGGTCGCGGAGTCGGTTGCTCCCGATCACACTGTAATAGTGATCGACAGTGGATACTTTACGAGCGACCTTATCGTTATACGCAACGGCTGCGTGCTGCATCACGAGAGCATTGAACTTGGCGGAGGCCATATCACCTCCGATCTGGCGGTCGAGCTGGAGCTGTCTATGTATGATGCTGAGTTCGTTAAGCGCCGCAATCCTGTCGGAATGGCGACCGGCGCTGGACCGGGCCGCATGGCGGTGGACTGGAGCGATCGGAAGCTTTCAGTTCGGATGGATGATGTGAGGGCCATCATGGAGCGCCGGATCGAGGAACTGGCGGGCATCGTGTCCAGTTCCCTGACGCGGCTGGGACTGGAAATGGGCAAGCTGACCGATGTGTTTCTGACAGGCGGCGGCGTGTCGCTCATACGGGGAGCCCGCGAGACGGTATCCCGGGAGCTGGGCGTGATGGTTCACCACTATATTCCCAAAGCGCCGCTGCTCAACAGCCCTGCGTTCGCGTCGGTAATGGGCGCTGTCCATTGGGCTTTCCGGAATCATACTGATCCGAGCCTGACCTGGTGGGATCGGCTTAAGAAAAGCTTTCTGGAGTTCATCTAATACTAAAGGGGGATGCATCATGTTGGAATTTGACATTGATGTGGCTCAATTCGCGCAGATCAAGGTCGTGGGAATAGGAGGCGCGGGCAACAACGCCGTGAACCGGATGATTCAGTCCGGTCTCAAGGGCGTGGAATTCATCGCGCTCAACACCGATAAGCAGGCGCTGCTCTTATCCCACGCAAATCTAAAGATTCAAATCGGGGAAAAAATCACAAAGGGTCTGGGCGCCGGCGCGAATCCCGACATCGGCCAGAAAGCCGCCGAGGAGAGCCGGGAGGAGATCGCTCAGAATTTGAAGGGCGCAGACCTTGTGTTCATAACGGGGGGAATGGGTGGAGGTACCGGTACCGGTGCCGCGCCGGTCGTGGCAGAGGTAGCCCGGGAGATGGGCATACTGACGCTGGGCGTCGTGACCAAGCCCTTTACCTTCGAGGGCAGGCCGCGCGCAGCCAACGCCGAGAAGGGCATCAGAGAACTGGAGAGCCGGGTAGACACGCTTGTTGTCATCCCCAATGACCGGCTGCTTCAGGCGGTGGGTAAGGGTACCTCGTTGGTGGATGCTTTCCGGGTCGCCGACGACGTACTGCGCCAGGGCATACAGGGCATATCAGACCTCATCGCGATGCCCAGCCTTATCAATCTCGACTTTGCCGATGTGCGAACCATCATGCGCGACAAGGGAATGGCTCATATGGGCATAGGCCTGGGGACGGGAGAGAGCCGCGCGACGGACGCCGCGCGCCAGGCAATATCCAGCCCGCTTCTGGAGACGACTATCGAGGGCGCGAAGTCGGTGCTTATCAATATCACAGGCGACGCCACGCTGGCGCTGATGGAGATAGAGGAGGCCGCGTCACTGGTCGCCGAGGCGGTGGATCCCGAGGCCAACATCATATTCGGCGCTGGTATTGACGACGAAATGGAAGATCAGGCCCGCATCACCGTAATCGCGACGGGCTTCTCATCTTCGAGCGCATCGGGCGCGCGCAAGAGCGTGTTTGCGCGACAGACGATGCCCGAGGAGCCCCGGGAGCCCCAGATTACACGGGAGTCCCAGACGGTACGCGACTCCGAGGAGCCCCTGATGGGATTTGATGATATGGATACCGGTGAAGCTCCCGCGCGCGGCCGTGAGCGGGAGGTGGACGCGGGCCGCTCTGAAGGGCGTACGCGGGACCCCTATGTACGCCGAGAAACAAGACCAGAGCCGTATACGCGGCGGCCGCTCGCACCCAAGTCCGAACCTCCGTCCGACGATGACGATCTAGACATTCCCCCATTCCTGCGCCGCCGCCGGTAGCGCGGACGATACCACGAAGTATGCGGGCGGGCCATCGGCCCGCCCGCCGCTTTTCGCCATATTCCGCTCTTTTCCGTTTTTATTGAGTACACGATTCTACACAGTATAAGGGATGAATATGATATAGTAGGTCCATACGGGAGGGCCTTTGGTCTGTCCGGAAAAGCGACTGCGGAGCGGTGCCATGACGGTCTACATCGAGCGGATACTGCTGGTTAACCTGCTGGCAAGCGGTTCGCTTTTATGGATCACCGCCCGGCTCTGGGGACGTGCTGTAGCCTGGGGCCGCCTGGCCGCCGCGTCTGCGGCTGCCGCACTCTGGGCCGCAGCGTCCACGCTGCCCGCGCTGACGGCGCTGCGATCTGTCTGGGCATGGGGAGCGGGTATCGCCGCAATCACACTCTTGTGCTACCTGCCCGGCGGCGTCAGGGATTTCCTGCGGCTGTGGGTCACGCTCTGGGGCGCGACGCTGCTGGCGGGGGGCGCGGCTCTGGCTGTGGATTCCCTGCTGGGCGCTCCCTACGCCTATGCCTGCGCGCCGTTGGGGCTGACGGCGGCGGCCCTTACGGCGCGGTTCGCGCTGCCGGGCTGGCGCGGAGGCGTCAGGAGTTTCAGGGTAACCATCAGCCGGCCTGGCGGACCGGGTTTCCCAGCGCTCATCGACTCGGGAAACTGCCTTACTGAGCCGCTTTCGGGGCTGCCGGTCATCGTGGCAAGTCCGGACGCGGGCCGGGAGTTGCTGGGAATGCCGCTGGACACGCTCTGCGAGGGCGTGCGGTGGATTCCATGCAGGACAGCGTCAGGAGGAGGGGCTTTGCCCGCGCTTCCGGTTACTGACATACACGTCGAGAGGGAAAGCATAAAGGAGCCGTGCGGGACAGTCTATGTCGCGGTTACGGCGGCCGCGTTACCCGGAGGCGTGTCGGCGCTTGTTCCGCCGCTGCCTCATCTTTTACAGAACGGGAGAAAGCAATGGAATCGCTTCGCGTCAAAATGAAAGTCAATTACAAACGCCTCATGGACTGGCTGAGCGTTCACCTGGGTCCGTTGCTTGGGTACATCGGTGGTAGCGATATACTTCCCGCTCCGCTCACCGGCCCCGAGGAGGACCGGGCGCTCATGCAACTCAAGAACGGGGATCCTCGGGGGCGCATGAAGCTCATCGAGCACAATCTGCGCCTGGTCGTCTATATCGCGCGCAAGTTCGATAATACCGGGGTGGGACTTGAGGATCTCATATCGATCGGAGCGATCGGCCTAATAAAGGCAATCAATACATTCAACACCGAGCGGAAAATCAAGCTAGCCACCTACGCGTCGCGCTGCATCGAAAACGAGATACTGATGCACCTGCGCCGCACTGTCAAGATGAAGGCCGAGGTTTCCTTCGACGAGCCGCTTAATATCGACTGGGATGGAAACAGGCTGATGCTTTCGGACATACTGGGTACCGAGTCCGACATGGTGTACCAGTGCATCGAGAACGAGGTGGAGAAAGAACTGCTGCGCGGCGCGATGGATAAGCTCGACGACCGCGAGAAAAAGATCGTACGCATGAGATTCGGGCTGGGAGGCACCAGGGAGAGAACGCAGAAGGAAGTGGCCGACATACTGGGCATATCGCAGTCCTATATTTCCCGTCTGGAAAAAAGAATCATCCGGCAGCTCAAGGTTGAGATGAGCAAAATGGCCTGATGGCGAACACCCTTTCGCTCGTATAAAAGAGAACCGCCCCGGTAAAGCTACCCTTGAGCAAATTGAGCGCAAGGGTGAGCAAATGCAGGAGAATAAGGTGGAGCTTTGCGGGGTGGACACATCAAAGCTTCCGGTGCTGACTCATCGGGAAATGCGGGAAATGATCCCGCTGGTGCAGGCAGGGGACCGGGCGCTGCGCGAGCAATTTATACGAAGCAACCTGAGACTGGTGCTCAGCGTTATCAAGCGCTTCAGCAACCGTGGCGAGTACGCGGACGACCTGTTTCAGGTGGGCTGCATCGGCCTCATCAAAGCCATCGACCACTTCGACCTAAAGCACAATGTCAGGTTTTCCACATACGCCGTGCCGATGATCATAGGCGAAATACGCCGCTATTTGCGGGACAATAACGCGATTCGGGTCAGCCGTTCGCTGCGCGACACCGCTTATCGGGCTATGAAGGCGCGGGACGCGCTCGTGGATCGCACCGGCCAGGAGCCCACGCTAGCCGCCGTAGCCGAGGAAATGGGCATTCCTCGCGAGGAAGTGGTATTCGCGCTGGACGCCATACAGGATCCGGTTTCGCTTTTTGAGCCCGTGTATAACGACGGGGGCGACGCGATCTATGTAATGGATCAGGTGCGTGACGAGCGCAGCAACGACGACAGCTGGATGAAGATGCTCTCGATCAAGGAGGCCATGCAGCGCCTCGGCGAACGCGAGAAGAAGATCGTATATATGCGTTTCTTTCAGGGGAGGACACAGATGGAGGTAGCCGATGAGATCGGTATCTCCCAGGCCCAGGTGTCGCGCCTCGAAAAAGCCGCACTCAAACAGATGAAAAAGAGCATGTAGCGAGTCGCTTATGCTCACGATCAGCCACTATCCTATTCATTATTTAATACCCCGCGGACATACAATGGTATGGGAAGCCGAGCTTCGCGCGGCTGCACGGTCGCACTACCAGAAACGTGGAAGCGGGGGAGTGGGGATGGCGCGTTCATCGGATATACGACAGAAGGAAGTCATCAATGTGCTCGATGGCCGGCGCATGGGCAATATCATCGATATGGAGCTTACGACCGATGGCCGCATCGATACAATCACCGTTCCGGGGCCTATGCGTATATTCGATCTGTTCCGCTCGAACCGCAGTGGCATCGTCATACCGTGGGACCGGGTTCGGATGATCGGCGAGGATGTGATACTGGTCGAGCTGGATCCGCAGTTCCTGCGCAGGTATGAGAGGGTATGACAGTCTGAGCCATATAGCGGGGAAAGGGCAGCGTGTGAGTCCGCCGCCCTGGCGGTTAATGCGAAATCATCCGGCGCTTAATTTTTCATCGTAGTGTCAAAGGTGGCAGTTCATTTTTTTAGTTACGGGATTACTCATTACCAAGTCCCGTTGATTTTACGGCAAAGGCTATGTATAATGAAAACCAACAGTTACATCGGAGGAAAAGCCCATGGATTACGCGCACCGGAGCGGGAGCGCTCAGGCGGCGGAACAGTTTGCGCGTCTGTATGGCGCGGCGGCCATGACCGCGCCGCAGCGATACCGGGCCATGATAGAAGCCTTTGCCAGTTATTATGGAGAAGCGCCTTTTCGGATATTCAGTGCGCCGGGACGGATTGAGATCGGCGGCAATCACACCGATCACAACGCGGGCCGTGTGCTGGCGGCGGCTGTCAGTCTGGACACGGCCGCCTGTTGCCGCGCGAACGGCACGCAGACGGTCCGGTTAAGGTCCGAGGGCTATCCAGATGAGTTCATCGTCGATCTGACCAACCTAGCGCCCGATCCGGCCGAGAGGGAAACCACCTCGGCGCTCATCCGGGGCGTGGCGGCAGGTATCGCGAAGTCGGGGCGTCCAATTGGCGGATTCGACGCTTATGTGACGAGCACCGTGCTCAAGGGCTCGGGCTTAAGCTCCTCGGCGGCCTTTGAGGTGCTGATAGCGGCGATACTGGACGGGCTATTCGGGGACGGAGCGATGGACCCGGTGGAACGGGCGCGTATAGCCCAGCGCGCGGAGAACGAATTCTTTGGCAAGCCCTGCGGGCTCATGGATCAGTCGGCAAGCTCGGTGGGCGGCCTTGTGACGATCGACTTCGCCGATCCTGCGCGCGCGGATGTGAGAAGGGTTTCCTTCGACTTCGCGTCCACAGGGTATCAGCCTGTGGTCGTGGATACCGGAGGCGACCATGCCGAGCTTACCCGGGAGTACGCCTCGATCCGCTCGGAAATGGAGCAGGTGGCGGCGCAGTTCGGCGCACGGGTGCTCCGGCATGTGGACGAGCAGGAGTTTTTCCGCCGTCTTCCCGAGGTCGCGCGGCGGACTTCCCACAGGGCGGTACTGCGTGCGCTTCATTTCTTCTCGGACAATAAGAGGGTGGCCGACCAGGCCGCGGCACTTACAGCCGGGGATATCGAGGCGTTTCTCGGGCTCGTGATCGCATCGGGGGAGAGCTCGTGGAAATTGCTTCAGAACTGTTATGTTGGAGGTGAAACGAGTCAGGGCATACCGCTGGCGCTGGCTGTAAGCGAAAGAATACTCCGGGGACGGGGAGCGTGGCGGGTGCACGGCGGCGGATTTGCGGGCACAATACTGGCCTTTGTCCCCAGCCAGTCGCTGGATGAATACCTGTCCGCCATGGACGATCTCTTCAGCCCGGGCGCAGCAATCGCGCTGTCCATTCGCGGCTGCGGGGCGACGGAAGTACGACTGTAAAAGGAGGATCATCATGCTGCTCATACGGGGAGGCCGGGTTCTGACCATGGCCGGTACTGACTACGATGTGGCCGATGTGCTTATCAACGAGGGCAAGATACAGGCGGTCGGAACGAATCTCACCGCGCCTGACGCAGAGGTGTACGACGCCTCCGGAAAGGTCGTCACGCCGGGCTTAGTGGATGCGCACTGCCATATCGGCATGGAGGAGGACGGACTGGGATTCGAGGGAGACGACGTAAACGAGATAACCAATCCGCTTACGCCCGCGATGCGGGCCATAGATGCCGTGAATCCCGAGGATCCGAGCTTTCGGGAGGCGCGGGAGGCAGGTATTACGTCGGTCTGCACGGGTCCGGGCAGCGCCAACGTGGTAGGAGGCCAGTTCGCAGCCCTGAAAACTATGGGCATCCGCATAGACGATATGATCATCCGAGAGCCGCTTGCCGTGAAGGTGGCATTCGGAGAGAATCCGAAGCGATGCTACAGCCGTGAGAAGAAGACACCGTCCACGCGCATGGCTACCGCGGCGATACTGCGCGAAGCGCTGGTGTCAGCGCGGGAGTACCAGCGCAAGATGGACATGAGCGACATCAACGGCGACGCGGGCAAGCAGCCCGACCGCGATCTGGGCAAGGAAGTGCTGGCCGACGTGCTTGAAGGCAAGCTTTTCCTCAAGGCGCACTGCCATAGGGCAGACGACATACTCACCGTCATACGGATCGCGCGGGAGTTCGGAGTGCGCTATACGCTGGATCACTGCACGGAGGGCTACCGGATCGTTGATATTCTCAAGCAGGAAAACGCGCATGTGATACTGGGGCCGCTTCTCTCCTCCCGGTCTAAGATCGAGCTAAACAAAATGACATTCAAAGCTCCTTCCGTTTTCGCGAAGGCGGGAATGAAGTTCGCGATGATGACCGACCATCCGGTTATACCGATACAGTACCTTCCGGTCTGCGCGGCGCTTGCAGTTCGCGAGGGCCTCGATGAGACCGAAGCGCTCAAATCCATCACAATCTACTCGGCTGAGATTACCGGTATCGACGACCGTGTGGGAAGTCTGGAGCCAGGCAAGGACGCGGACGTCGTCGTCTGGAGCGGCGCTCCGCTCGATTATAGAACGAAAACTGAGGCCGTATTCATAGACGGAGTGCAGGTTTTCTGACGCCGGACGCCAAGGAAGTGGCAATTAATGCAGCTTGATGGAATGAATCTTAGAAAGCTGCATTTTTACATACCGTGGAATGGTGCAAGATAGCGGAGAAAACCGGCGCAGTCCCCGAGGCGAACTAAGGAAAGCGGATGAATGAGGAGCCTATGAACCCCAAAACCTATGAGTTCAGCGCCATCATACGGAAAGTCCCCGACATGGACGGCGCGTATGTTGAAATTCCGTTTGACGTAAGGGCGGAGTTTGGAAGGGAACGCGTCCTTGTTCACGCCACGTTTGACGGAGAGCCGTACGACGGGCAGGTCGTAAAAATGGGTACGCCATGCCACATCATCGGTCTGCGCAAGGAA
>JAAYXU010000111.1 GCA_012515725.1 Clostridiales bacterium
AGAAAATTAGAAAACTTTCTTGGTATCTCTGATTCATTACCTCCACCGTGCCGAATATCGTCAAGAGATATTGAGAACATCTCTAGAGCGGAAATGATATCTTTATATTCATCCCTGTATGCTTGAGCCAAAATTTCTACTGCATGATTAAGGTTGTACAACTCATATTTTTCTCTGATTGTATTGGGTAAAAGGTTTATCCAATCACTCATTCCGAACATCCTTTCCATTTTCTATCATCTGTTGTGTTATAAAAGCATGGCTCCCTTCCACTCACCGACAATAATAGTTATATTATACGTTATTACAGGGAATCCTGCAAAGCATTACGAAAGACAGATTACCCGCACACGCGGGCATATCAGATCCCCTCACACCAGCCCCAGCAGCCGCGCGGCGCTGGCTACGGCAAAGCATACGGCGATACCAACAAGGGTGGGCACAAGAAAAGAAATGATCGTCCACTTGGCGCTTCGGGTCTCCTTGCCGATCGTCCAGCATGTGGTGCCGCAGGGCCAGTGCATGAGCGAAAAAAGTATCGCGCATACAGCCGTCAGCCAGGTCCATCCGTTTTCGACGAGCAGCGAACGCAGCGCATTTAATGAGCCTAGTTCCAGCATGCTTCCGGCGGCGGTGTAGCTCATGATGATGATGGGAACCACGATTTCGTTGGCGGGAAACCCGAGTATGAACGCCATGAGTATATATCCGTCCAGCCCGATCATTCGGGCGAAGGGGTCGAGGGACCCTGCGGCTATGCGAAGCAGACTGCTGCCCGCCACATGGATATTGGCCATGGCCCATATGATAAGACCGGCGGGAGCGGCCACCATCACGGCTCTGCCCAGCACAAAGAGAGTCCGATCAAAAAGGGAGCGCACGACTACACGGCATACCTGCGGCTTCCGATAGGACGGCAGTTCCAGAGCAAAGGAGGACGGCAGCCCCCTGAGTATGGTTCGGGAGAGGAACCGGGACACAAGCAGCGTCGCGGCAACCCCCAGCACGATGACTCCCGTCAGCATGAGCGTAGAAACCGCCGACTGGGCGGCGCCCGCGGCGTATGCCGTAAAAAACATCGCGATAATGGCGATCAGGGTCGGGAAACGGCCGTTGCAGGGGACAAAGTTGTTTGTAATGATCGCGATCAGCCTCTCCCGGGGCGAATCGATGATGCGGCAGCCGATGACCCCGGCGGCGTTGCAGCCAAAGCCCATGCACATCGTGAGCGCCTGCTTTCCATGCGCGCAGGCTTTCTGAAAGAATTTGTCCAGGTTAAACGCGATCCGGGGCAGGTAACCCAGATCCTCTAGCAGCGTAAAGAGAGGAAAGAAAATAGCCATTGGCGGTAGCATCACCGACACGACCCATGCGACAGTGCGGTACACGCCGGTTACGAGCATTCCATGCAGCCAGTCCGGAGCGCCGAGCCGGACAAACAAGCCGCTAAGGTGATCCTCGATACGAAAAAGACCATTAGCCAGCAATTCGGACGGATAATTCGCGCCGGTAATCGTAATCCACAGCACCAAACCGAGCAGCAGAACCATGATGGGAATCCCAAACGCCCTGGAGGTCAGCGCCCGGTCTATGCGTCGGTCGGTCTCGTTGTATTTCTGGTCGCCAAATGTAACGGTCTTCTCGCTGATTTCCTCGGCAGTCTTCACGATCCGGGACACGAGAGCGTCTCTGAACCGGGTTTTATCAAGTCCCGCCTGCCCGAGTATCGCCCGGGCCTCATGCATCGCGCGGACGACAGCTTCGTCCTCCAGCAGACGAAATCCCAGGTGTTCCTCGACGGCCTTCAGCAGCGCGTCGTCGGCGTCCAGCAGGCGAAGCGCCGTCCAGCGGCTGCTGAGCCGGTCGCCCAGCCGATTCCTGAG
The DNA here is from genome assembly GCA_012515725.1 of Clostridiales bacterium. Taxonomy (GTDB): domain Bacteria; phylum Bacillota; class Clostridia; order Christensenellales; family UMGS416; genus JAAYXU01. The sequence continues at coordinate 1,884 of JAAYXU010000111.1, forward strand.
CGGCGGCTCCAGCAGCGCGACGGCCTTCTCGATGGGCTCTTCGTAGCTAACCCGCAGGGCGGTGTGCATGAAGCTCCCGGCGCAGACTCCCTGAACGGCGTCCATGAGCGCGCCAAGCCCCTGATTGCTCCGCGCGTTTGTGCCAATCACCGGGACGCCCAGTATCGCGGATAGTTTTTTAATATCTATTGTGATTTTTTTGCGCCGAGCCTCGTCGATGAGATTGACGCACACCACCGCTCGGCTTGTGAGCTCCAGCGTCTGAAGCACCAGATTGAGGTTTCGCTCGAGACACGTGGCGTCGGCCACGATGACGATGGCGTCGGGGCCTCCAAAGCATATATAATCCCGCGCGATCTCCTCCTCCACGGAGTTTGCCATCAGCGAATATGTTCCCGGCAGATCGACGAGCAGGAAATCCTTCTTATCATGGCGGCATTTGCCGCGAGCGTTCGCGACCGTTTTCCCCGGCCAGTTTCCCGTATGCTGCCGGAGCCCTGTGAGGCTATTGAACACTGTACTTTTTCCCACATTGGGGTTGCCGCCCAGCGCTACCACGTAATCCCCCGCCGCCCGTTTGGCGTTTTGCTCCCCGTGAACCACTTCACCCGCTGTCCGACCGCCAAGTCCCATATTTGCATTCACTCCCGATTCACCGGCTGCCGATCTCTACCATGATCTTGTTTGCCACTTCGCTTCGCAGAGCGATTACCGCGCCGCGGAACCGATAGGCGGTCGGATCGCCCGAGGGGCTTTTGAGCAGAGCCTCCACATCGGTGTCCAGTATGAGGCCCAGGTCAAGCAGCCGCCGCCTTACGCTGCCATCGGATACCAGCATCTTTACCTTCGCCCTGACGCCAACGGGCACCGTGTCGAGCGGAGCCAAATTGGGTATGCCGCAGAGTTCCTCCATCGTTACCAGCTCCCTTCCGCAGCGAAAGCGGAGAGTAGATATCCCTACACCTTATGTGAACCCGATTGAAGGGGTTCCGAGCATCCCAGGCCGTCAGAATAGCATTCAGGAAAGGATCGATGGCGTCTTTCCAGGCCGAGGTGATCGGTGCGGCCGGGCGATCCCTTCCCCGCGCGGTTTATTAAAAACCACCCTCCTCAAGGTTGACTTTGCTGGGTATCATTATTAAAATATAAATTGGTCATACCATATTACCAATTCATACAGCATGGGGAGGTACTCATATGGAAAGCGCGTCGATGATCGAGGAAATGGTGGCCAGGTCGCGGGCCGCGCAGCGGGCCATCGAGAGCTGGACACAGAGGCAGGCTGACGCGGCGGTACGGGCTGTAGCCAAAGCCGTATACGACAACGCCGAGCCGCTGGCCCGCATGGCAGTCGACGAGACCCGCATGGGCGTATACGAGCACAAGGTCGCCAAAAACAGGGGTAAGGCCCGCATCATCTGGATGAGCCTGAAGAACAGACAGTCGGTCGGCGTACTCAGCCGCGATCCCGTCACCGGCGTGACCGAGGTGGCAAAGCCGATGGGTGTTGTGGCGGCGGTGACGCCCTGCACGAACCCTATCGTGACGCCGATGTGCAACGCAATGTTCGCTTTGAAGTGCCGCAACAGCATCATCATCGCGCCCCATCCGCGGGCGAAGGCGTGCGCAAGGGCGGTAGTCGATCTCTTTAACAAAGCCCTCGCCGGGCTGGGTGCGCCCGAGCATCTCATCGAGGTGATCGACGAGCCCACGGTGGAGCTAACAAACCTGCTCATGAAGTCCGCCGACGTGGTCATCGCGACGGGCGGCATGGGGATGGTAAGGGCCGCTTATTCGAGCGGAAAGCCATCGTTCGGCGTGGGCGCGGGCAACGTGCAGTGCATCGTGGACCGGGGCATGGATCCCGCCGACGTAGCCGCCAAGGTCGTGGCTGGACGCATATTTGATAACGGGATCATCTGCTCGGCAGAGCAGACGCTCATCGCTCACGAGGACGACTTTGCGGCGCTGCGGGCGGCCTTCGAGTCCGAGGGAACTGTTTTCGTGACCCGGGAGAACGAGAAAAGCCGTCTGCGCGAGGCGATATTCCCCGGCGGCGTGGTGAACAAGCGACTGGTGGGCCAGCCCGTATCAGCCGTCGCGGACGCCGCGGGCATCACGATTCCCGAAGGAACCCGGATGCTGCTCGCTATGGCCGACGGGCCGGGACGCGCGGATATCCTGTCGCGCGAGAAGATGTGCCCGGTCGTCGCGGGCTATACCTATAAGACATTTAAGGAGGCCGTGGACATCGCCGCGCTCAATCTCGAGGAGGAGGGCAAGGGCCACTCGGTCGCGATCCACTCGAACGACCGCGCCCGGCTCGGTTACGCCGCGGAGCGTCTGCCGGTCAGCCGCCTGCTGGTCAACCAAATCTGCGCGACGATGAACGGGGGCAGCTTCTTTAACGGCTTCACCCCCACCACTACACTGGGCTGCAGCTCATGGGGCAACAACAGCATATCGGAAAACCTGGATTTCACGCACCTTATGAACATCACCCGGATCGGGGAGCACAGGCCCGATAATCCCGTGCCCTCCGACGAGGAGATCTGGGCATAGAAGGAGGAGCGTCCAATGGACCTCATGGAGTACAAGGCCAAGGAGCTTTTCACCGCCTGCGGCATCGACGCCGGACAGGGCGTTGTCATCCGCTCGCCCGCCGAGTTGGACGCGCTGATAGCCGATATTCCCTTTCCGGCGGTGGTTAAAGCACAGGTGCCGGTGGGCGGCCGCGGAAAGGCGGGCGGCATCGCCTTCGCCGCGAATACCGAGGAACTGCGCGAGCGCTGCGTGTCGATACTGGGCATGACGATCAGGGGCCACGTCGTGGACAGGGTTCTCATCACCGGGCGGGTCGAGTGTGCGGCCGAATGGTATCTGTCGATACTGCTGGATCGGACAGCCAAGCGCCCGGTCACGATATTCAGTCCCGAGGGCGGCGTCGATATCGAGCAGACCGCGCGCACCGCGCCTGAACGGGTCGCGCGGCTCGCTATCGATCCGCTGCTGGGAGTGCGCGACTACCACGCGCGGTATCTGCTTACTAGCACCGGCGCGCACGGCGATCCGGCGGCGCTTCTGAGTGTGCTGCGCCGCCTTTACGACGTATTCATCCGGTACGACTGCACGCTTTGTGAGATCAATCCTCTGGCCGTGACGGCCGGGGGCAGTCTCATTGCGCTTGATGGAAAGATCACCGTCGATGATAACGCGCTCTTCCGGCAGCCCGAAGTCACCGCCTACCGCGACAGCCTTGCAGAGGATCCGTTCGTACTGGCGGCTCGCTCGTTCAACTTCCTCTACATACCGTGCGACGCGGCCGGATCGGTCGCCGTCATGAGCAACGGCTCGGGCATGATCATGTCGTGCATCGACAGCCTGTCAGACAGGGGGCTGCGGGTGCGCGCGGCGCTGGATCTGGGCGGCGGCGCGACCGCCGACCGGATCGCCCGCGGGGTGTCGCTGCTCCTGGACGACGAGCGGACCCGGGCGCTTTTCATCAACATATTCGGGGGCATCACACGGTGCGACGAGGTCGCCCGGGGCGTTGCGGGGGCGCTTGCCAAAAGGCCCGGCGACGGGCGGCCGGTTATCGTCCGCTTCGAGGGAACCAACAAGCGGGAGGGCGTCGCGATACTCGGGGAGATCCCCGGCGTTCGGTACGTCGAGGGGCTGTCCCAGGGCGTGGACGCGCTCTGCGAGAGGAGGAGCGCGCTGTGAGCATACTGGTGGATGGCGGGACCCGTCTCATCGTGCAGGGCATTACCGGCCGGGAGGGCACGTTTCATACCGAGCAGATGCTGACCTACGGCACGCGCGTCGTGGCTGGCGTCACGCCCGGCAAAGGCGGCATGTCGGTACACGGCGTGCCGGTATACGATACGGTCCGGGAGGCGGCCGAGGCGACCGGCGCGAACGCGTCGGTGGTGTTCGTGCCCGCACGCTTCACCGCGGCCGGTGCGTACGAGGCGATGGAGGCGGGCATTCCGCTCATCATGACGATCGCCGAGCATGTGCCGGTACACGACATGATGGGCGTCTATCATACCGCCCGGAGGCTGGGCGCGACCGTCATAGGCCCCAATTCATTCGGCGTCATATCCCCGGGCAGGGCTAAAGCCGGATTCATGGCGCACGCGATCTTCTCACCCGGGCCGGTGGGCATACTCTCACGCAGCGCGACGAACTGCTACGAAACCGTATACGCGATGACCCGGTCCGGCATCGGCCAATCCACCTGCGTGGGCGTGGGCGGCGACATGATACCGGGCTCGACGTTCGTCGATCTGCTGCCGCTCCTTGAGAGCGATCCCGAGACATCCGCTGTCGTGCTGATCGGCGAAATCGGCGGCGGCGAGGAGGAGCTGGCGGCGCGATACATCGTGGGCATGACAAAGAAGGTCGTCGCGCTCATCGCGGGTAAGAACGCCCCGACCGGGCGCAGCATGGGCCACGCGGGCGCAATCGTATCGGCCGACGGGACCGGCAGCGCCGCGCGCAAGGAAGAGCTGCTGCGGGACGCCGGAGCGCTGATCGCCCAGAGCACCGAGGACATTCCCGGACTGCTGCGCGGTCTGGGGATTTAAGGAGGGAGTTAAGGGATGAGCATGGATGAACGGCTGGTCGATATCTACCGCATGATGAACATCATTCGCAAGTTCGAGGAGCACGCATACGAGCTTTTTGGCCGTAATCTGCTGCGTGGCTCGGTACACCTCTACGCAGGTCAGGAGGCCGTCGCGGCCTCGGTCTGCGCGCTGCTTGACGACGACGACTACATCACCAGCAACCACCGCGGCCACGGGCACTGCCTGGCCAAGGGTTCGGACCCACGCTACGCGATGGCGGAGCTCATGGGCAAGGAGACGGGCTTTTGCAAGGGAAGGGGCGGTTCTATGCACATCGCGGACTTCGGCAAGGGCAACCTGGGCGCCAACGCCATCGTGGGCGGCGGGATACCGATCGCGACGGGCGCGGCGCTGTCGGCGAAGATGCGGGGAACCCGCCAGGTCTCCGTCGCGTTCTTCGGGGACGGCGCTTCGAACCAGGGCATATTCCATGAGTCGCTGAACCTTGCGGCGGTGTGGAAGCTGCCCGCGGTCTATGTGTGCGAAAATAACGGCTTTGGCATATCGGTTCCGGTGCGCGAGAGCACGTCTGTTCCCGACATCGCGGTACGCGCGGCGGCTTACGGCATCCCCGGCGAGGTGGTTGACGGCAACGACGCGACCGCCGTGTACGCCGCCGCCCGGCGGGCCATCGAGCGGGCGCGCGCCGGAGAGGGACCAACTCTTCTTGAGTGCAAGACCTATCGGTGGTTCGGCCACTGGACAGGCGACCCGCAGGTGTACCGGACACGGGAGGAGGTAGAGGCGTGGAAGGAGAAATGCCCGATCAAACGGCTTCGCGCGGAGCTCCTTGCGCGCGGCCTGGCCTCCGCGGAGGCGCTTGACGAGCTGGAGGCCCGCGCCGAGCAGACGGTCGCCGAGGCGGTGGAGTTCGCGATATCGAGCCCCGAGCCCGACCCTGCGCGCGTGATGGACGACGTATTCTACGAGGGAGGGGCATCGCTGTGAGCACCAAAACATACGCAGTCGCCATACGGGACACGCTGGCCGAGGAAATGCGCCGCGATCCCGCCGTGTTCGTGATGGGCGAGGACGTCGCCGAGCAGGGCGGCATATTCGGCTGCACGCGCGATCTTTACAGGGAGTTTAGCAAGGATCGGGTGCGCAATACACCCATATCCGAGGCCGCGCTCGTGGGCGCGGGCATCGGGGCGGCATCAACCGGTATGCGTCCGGTCGTCGAGCTCATGTATATGGACTTTACCTACGTCGCGATGGACCAGATACTCAATCAGGCGGCCAAGATCCGCTATATGTTCGGCGGCAGGGCGCGTGTTCCGCTCGTCATCCGCGGTCAGCAGGGCATAGGCCGGGGCAACGCCGGACAGCACTCGCAGAGCGTCGAGGCGTTTTTCATGCACATACCGGGAATCAAGGTCGCGATGCCCTCTACGCCCGCTGACGCGGCCGGGCTTCTGCGCACCGCGATCCGCGACGACAACCCAGTGCTCTTCATCGAGCATAAGGCGCTTTACGCGGTCAAGGGCGAGGTGCCCGACGACCCGGAGTATACGGTCCCGTTCGGCAGCGCGCGTGTCGTCCGGGAGGGCCGCGACGCTACGGTTATCGCGACCCACCTTTACGTGGACAAGGCGCTCCGCGTCGCGAATACGCTCATGAAAGAGGGAATCAGCGTCGAGGTCATCGACCCGCGCACGCTGATACCGTTCGACGAGCAAACGATACTTAAATCCGTCGCGAAAACCCATCGGGCCGTCGTCATACATGAAGCCCATAAAAACGCCGGACCCGGCGCGGAAATCGCAGCGACGATAATGGAAAAGGCATTCGACGAGCTGGACGCGCCGGTGCTGCGGCTAGGGGCCAAGGCCTGTACGCTGCCCTTCAACCTGGGCCTTGAAAACGCGGTAGTTCCGCAGGAATCCGAGCTGCTGGACGCTGTGCGCAGGGTCTGCTACCGGTAAGGAGGAAACCATGGCATACGAAGTCATCATGCCCAAGCAGGGCCTTCAGATGACAGAGGGAACCATCATGAGATGGCTGGCCCACGAGGGGGAGCATGTCGAGGAGGGCGCGGCTCTTTTCGAGATGGAGACCGACAAGCTCACCATCACGATCGACGCTCCCCGCAGCGGCACGCTCATAAAAATACTGCGCGGCGAGGGCGAAACGGTCCCGATCACGCAGGTAATCGCGCTCATAGGCGATGCGGGCGAAGCTACGGAGTCCGCGGAGACCAAGGTCGCTAATGAGCAGGTTCCAGCGCAGCGGATCGTCGCGACTCCTGCGGCCCGTGCGCTGGCCGCGCGCAGGAACATCGACCTCACAGCGCTCACGGGCTCAGGCCCCGCCGGGCGCATCATACTGCGCGACGTGGAGGCGGCGCGCGGCGCGCCGAAAATCACGCCGCTCGCAGCCGCCGTAGCCCGCGCCCAGGGAGTAGACATTTCGGGCATAGCCGGGACGGGCCCGGGCGGAAAGATCATGAAGGACGATGTGCTATCCGCGAAGGAACCGGCCGCGCCCCGGGACACGCTCGTGCCCATCACCGGAATGCGCCGGACCATCGCCGACAACATGACGGCCAGCCTGCGGGAGATGGCGCAAGCCTCAATCCGCATGAAGGTCGATATGACCGCGCTCACGGCTCTCCGGGAGGAATTCAGGGCCCGCGATATCCGGCTGTCTGTAAACGATGTCTTCGTGCGCGTCGTGTCGCACGCGCTGCGGGAGCACCCAGCCATGAACGCTTCGCTTACTCCCGAGGGAATCATACAAAAGCGCGCGGTACACATCGGCATCGCAGTGGCGCTGGAGCAGGGGCTCATCGTGCCGGTCATACGCAGCGCCGATACGCTCACGCTGCCGGAAATCGCTGCGCAGTCCTCGGATCTCATCGCCCGCGCCCGCCGGGGCGGCCTCTCCCCCGACGAATACCGGGGCGGCACGTTCACGATCACGAACCTTGGTATGTTCGACGTGGACGATTTCGTCGCTATCATCAACCCGCCCGAGTGCGCGATACTTGCCCTTGGAAAAATCGAGCGCACACCGGTAGTCCGGGACGACGCGATCGTTATCCGGCCTGTGATGACGATGACGCTCACATATGACCACCGCATCGTGGACGGCGCTCCGGCAGCCCGGTTCCTCCAGCGCATAAAGGAACTGGCGCAAAATCCCGGGCTGCTGCTGTAGCGGAAAGGATACGTACCATGCAACCATACGACGTAGCGGTACTGGGCGGCGGACCGGCCGGCTATGCCGCGGGCATCGCGGCGGCCCGCCGCGGCATGAAGGCTACGGTGATCGAAGCCGACACGCCGGGCGGCACATGCCTCAACCGGGGCTGCATCCCGACCAAAGCGCTGCTGCACGCCGCGGGGCTATACCGGCAGATGAAGGAATGCGCGCTGTTCGGGCTGCGCGCCTCGGGCGTGGGCTTCGATTACGCGGCCGTCGCGGCACGCAAGGACAGTGTCGTGGCCGGACTCCGGCGCGGGGTGGAATCGCTTACGCGCGCTTCCGGGTGCGAGCTCATACGCGGTTTTGGCCGCCTCTTAGGCCCCGGTGTGATCGCAGTCGACGGCGCAGACCGGATTGCCGCGAGGAACATCATACTGGCCACCGGCTCGCAGGCCGCGCGGCCGCGCATAGCGGGCATCGACGGGCCTTCGGTATTCGACAGCGACGGGGCGCTCGCGTGGACGGCCTGCCCCGAGCGCATCGTCATCATCGGGGGCGGCGTGATCGGCGTGGAGTTCGCGACGCTTTTCCATGCGTTTGACAGGAAGGTGACGATACTCGAGCTTACAGACACGCTGCTTCCGGGCTTCGACGCCGATATACAGGCAGCGCTGCGAAAGTCACTGGAGAAAAGGGGCGTTGCGATCCATACCGGCGCGTCGGTGACAGGCATCGAGCCGGGCGGCGAAACGCTCGTGACCTACTCGCAGGGCGGCGCGGAGCGCCATGCGGCCTGCGACGCGGTCATATGCGCGGCGGGACGACGGCCACGGACCGGAGACATTGGGCTTGGCGAAGCGGGGATTCAAACCGAGCGCGGGTTCATTCGCACCGACGCCGCGATGCGGACGGGCGTTCCGGGCATATACGCGGCGGGCGACATTACAGGCGGGCCGCAGCTTGCGCACGCGGCGACGGCCCAGGCGCTCGCGGCGGTAGCGGATATCGCAGGGGACAGGAATATCCAGCGCTTTTGCGCGATTCCCGCGTGCGTGTACACAAGTCCCGAGATAGCGTCGGTCGGGCTTACCGAGGCCGCGGCCCGGCAGCGATTCGGCGACATGGCCGTCGGCTCGTTTCCTACGGCGGCAAACGGCCGGGCCGCGATCGCGGACGTCCGCGAGGGCTTCGCGAAAATTATCACCGACCGCTCGACAGGAGAGATACTGGGCGCGCACGTCATGGCCCCCGCCGCCACCGACATGATCGCCGGGATAGCGGCCGCGATGGGTCTGGAGGCGACGCTGGCGGAGCTTTCAGCCATCGTGTACCCGCACCCGACATTCGCGGAAATGCTCGGGGAGGCCGCGCACGATGTGGAAGGGATGAGCATTCACAAGTCTGGCGCTAAACATCAAAATAGTGATATTTAATAGAATCGAAAGCGAATCTGTGTTCGCAGGGCAGGGGCTTGCTCCTGCCTTTCATCATATCTATGTAAAAAGGTGGTTCCTTAGCACATCAGCCGATATGTCGCAGGGCGACGCCTGCGCCGCAACCCGAACAAGCCAGAACAATCAAAGGGAGTTCTAAAACCATATCATTTTTTACACATATCATGAATGAAATTCCTTGCCGTCTGGTGTATACTATGGGTATTCTGGTATACGCAGAGGGAGGAACACGGTGGACAGCCGACAAAAAGTGCTTTCCGCGCTTATAGAGGCGCAGGGAAGCGCGCTTTCGGGACAGGCTCTGGGAGAAGCGCTGGGCATTAGCCGCGCGGCGGTGCACCGCCATATCGTGGAGCTGCGCGCGCTGGGCTACACGATTGGCTCCGCGCCCAATCGCGGATACGCGCTCATGGAGCAGCCCGATCGTCTCGACCTGCCCCGCGTGCTGGCGCGGCTTACGACGCGCTGGCTGGGCCGCTCGCTGCGCGTTCTGCACAGCGTGGACTCGACGAACGCCGAGATCAAAAGATGGGCCGAGGAGGGCGCGCCGCACGGCGCGGTGGTGGCAGCCGAGGAGCAGACGGCCGGAAAAGGCCGCCACGGACGTTCGTGGTTGAGCGCGCCAGGCGACGGGCTCACTATGAGCCTGCTGCTGCGCCCGGCCATGCAGCCCGCGGAGGTGCAGCGCGTGACGCTGGCCGCGGCGGCGGCGGTGACCGAGGCTCTGGAGGGGCTATTCCCGGATACCCAGTTTAAAATCAAGTGGCCCAACGATATACTCATCGGGGATCGGAAGGTCTGCGGCATACTCACCGAGCTTAGCGCGGCCGCGGAAGTCACATACTGGATCGTCATAGGAATCGGCATAAATGTGCGCGGTACGCCCGGGAGCATGCCCGAAGCGATCCGGGATACAGCGGGAACGCTTCAGCAGACTGGTCAGACTGCAGACCGCGCCGCGCTGGCCGCCGCGGTGCTGGGCGCGTTCGAGAGCCTGTGGGACGAATGGATGGAGTCAGGATCGTTTGACGGGGTGCTCAGGCGGTACCGAGCGCATATGGCCTATGAAGGGCGGCCGGTTCGGGTCGCGCTGAACAGCCAGTCGCTGGAGGGCGTGCTTTCGGGTGTGGACGACGAAGGAAGGCTTCTCATCGACACCGGTTCGGCGCTCATACCGCTGCGCTCGGGCGAGTTTTCGGTTAGGAGGATGGGGCCATGATATACGATGGTACGATAACAGACGTAGCCGGACTGCGGGCGGGACACGCGACCGACAGAGAAGCGGCCACCGGCTGCACGGTGATACTGTGTCCTGAGGGCGCAGTCGCGGGAGCCGATGTCCGGGGCGGCGCGCCGGGCACGCGGGAGACCGATCTGCTCGCGCCAGGGCGAACGGTGGAGCGCGTGCACGCGGTGCTGCTTACGGGCGGATCGGCCTTCGGGCTAGACGCGGCGGGCGGCGTCATGCGGTATCTGGAGGAGCGCGGCTTCGGATTCGATACCGGCGCGGCGCGGGTTCCCATCGTTCCCGCCGCTGTGCTCTACGATCTTGAGGTAGGCCGGGCCGACAGGCGGCCTGATCGGGATATGGGCTATGAGGCCTGTAAATGCGCGTTGGCGGAGCCGCCCGAACAGGGCCTTGTGGGCGCCGGGACCGGCGCGACCGTCGGAAAGCTCCTTGGGATGGCGCACGCGATGCCCGGCGGCGTAGGCGCCGCGTCGGTAAAAACCAGCGGGGTCACGGTGGCGGCGCTCGTCGCGGTCAACGCGGTCGGGAACGTCGTCGACCACCATACGGGCCGTACGCTGGCGGGCGTACGTGTAAACGGAGCGTTCGCCGATCCGATCGCGCTCATGCTGGACGGAGCGGGCGGAGCGCCCGCGGGCGTCAATACCACGATCGGGGTTATCGCGACCGACGGCATACTCACAGGCGTGCAGGCCGCGAGGCTTGCGTGCGTCGCCCACGACGGGCTGGCGTTGTCCATCCGGCCAGTGCATACCGCGATGGATGGGGATACGCTATTCGCGCTGTCGACAGGACGGGTAGCGTGCGACTTTAACCGGGTCTGCGTGGCCGCGGTGGAGGCGTTAGCCCGCGCGGTCGTGAACGCGGTAACGGCCGGGGAGCGCCCGTGATTACGGGAGTCGGCATAGACATAGTAGAAATCGCGCGGGTCGGGCGGGCGCTGAGGAATCCGCGGTTCGCTGAGCGTTTATTTACCGCAGCCGAGCGGGAGCAGCTCGTCTGCCACCCACGTCCCGAATGCTGGGCCGCGGGCCGCTTCGCCGCCAAGGAGGCAGTGGCCAAGGCGCTGGGCTGCGGGCTGGCCGGATGCCCTCCCGGCGATGTGGAGATACTGCCCGGTGAAAAGGGCGCTCCGGCAGCGCGGCTGCTGGGCGAAACGGCGCGGCGGTATCCCGATATCCGGCTGTGGGTATCCATATCCCATAACCAGACCGACGCGGTGGCCCAGGCGGTAGCCGAAAGGAGTGAGCGGCATGATCCCGATAGCGACGCCCGATGAGATGCGGCGCATGGACCAACGCACCATCCGGGAGCGGGGCGTTCCCGGTCTGACGCTGATGGAACGGGCAGCCGAAGCGATCACCCAACAGGCGGCGTCGATGCTGCAGCCGGGAGGAAGGGCGCTCGTGCTGTGCGGCGGCGGCAACAACGGTGGAGACGGGCTGGCCGCGGCCAGGCTGCTTCATGGGAAAGGGTATGCCGTCAGCGTCGCGCTGCTGACCGATCCGACAGCTCTGCAGGGGGATGCGGCGGTAAATTTTCAGCGGCTTCCTGTGCCCGTCGGGAGGGGCTTCGAGCCCGCCGCGTGGAGCGAACCGCAGCCCGATCTCATACTGGACGCACTGCTTGGGACCGGTCTTGACAGGGATGTGACAGGAGAAATCGCCGCGGCGATCGGCTGGATCAACGGCAGCGGACTCCCGGTGCTGTCGGTGGACATTCCCTCGGGCATCGACGGCATGACAGGCGCGGTTCGAGGATGCGCGGTGCGTGCGCGCGCCACGGTCACATTCGGCTGCCCCAAGCGCGGATGTCTGCTGTATCCGGGCAGGGAGTACGCCGGGACGCTGACGACCGACGACATCGGCATTTCCCGCGACATACTTGACCAGGCGTCCTGCCGGGCATGGGAGGCGGCCGACGTCGACGCGCGGCTTCCCGCGCGGACACCCGACACCCACAAGGGGCACTATGGACATGTGGCTGTCGTGGCGGGCTCGGAAGGGATGATGGGCGCGGGCGCGCTCGCCAGTCTGGCGGCACTCCGGGCCGGCGCGGGGCTGTCGACCTGGCTGCATCCGAGGGACGCTGCGGCAAGCCCCGCCTGGGAGGTCATGACTCGTCCCATCGCCGGGCGTGACGGCGCGTTCTCCGAGCATAGCGCCGACGCGGCGCTGCGTGCTCTCGAGGGAAAGACAGTGCTGGCGATGGGCCCGGGGCTGGGCCGCGCCGAGGGTACGGCGGCTCTGGTGCAAAGGCTCGCCATCGAAACCGCTATGCCACTCGTGCTGGACGCTGACGGAATCGTCGCTATGGCCGGGCAATATGAAGCGCTGCGAAGGCGCGGCAGGCTCTGCCTGACGCCTCATCCGGGCGAGCTGTCCCGGTTCACAGGCGTACCGATAGCGCAAATCGCAGATGATATGATCGGGCACGCGCAGCGTGTAGCCGAGCGCACGGGCGCGGTGGTGCTCCTTAAGGGCGCGTCCAGCGTGATCGCGGCGCCCGACGGGAGGCTGGCCATCAACACAACCGGCAACGCGGGGCTTGCGACCGGCGGATCAGGCGACGTGCTCACCGGAATAATCGCGGGACTCGCAGCCCAGAGCGCGGAGCTCTTCGAGGCCGCCGTGATGGGCGCGTGGCTCCACGGGAGAGCCGGGGACATCGCGGCGGCGAGGCTTGGAACCCGTTCGCTGACCGCCTCGGACCTCATCGACAGCCTTCCCTCCGCTTTCATGAGCCTCGGGGGGGAATCGTAATGATTCGCGCCAAAATCGAGCGACTTCCCAAGAGACTCATCGACTGGGCTCAGATCGTATTCGGCAGCTTTCTCGTTGCGGTTGCGTTCGACCTTTTTTTCATACCCAACCGGATCGCTCCGGGCGGCCTTTCGGGTGTGGCGACGCTCATACACGCCGGAACCGGATGGCCGGTCGGCTTAATCATGGCCTGCCTTAATATACCTATTTTTCTAATCGCGGCGCGGATGCGCGGAGCGACGTTCCTCGTGCGTTCGCTGGCAGGTATGCTGATACTTTCACTTCTTATTGATATACTGCCGATACCCGAGGCGATTGAGTCGGTGATGGGAGGCGACGTACTGCTGGCGACGGTGTACGGAGGTCTCTTGATGGGCGCGGGCGTCGGCCTCGTGCTGCGGGGCAGCGCGACCACCGGCGGAACCGATATGATCGCCCAGATTATTAACTGGCTGCTGCCCCATGTCCGGGTGGCCTGGGTGCTCTTCGCGGTGGATCTGTGCGTCGTCGTGGCGGCGGGCATTGTATTTAATCCGAAGCTGGCGCTCTACGCGCTGGTCGCGCTGTTCCTGTCGGCGCGGGCCACCGAATTTGTGCAGTACGGACTCAACCCCGCAAAAGCATGCTTCATCATATCCGAGCATTCGGACGAAATCTCCCGGCGCATACTCAGTGAGCTGGAGCGGGGCGTTACGGCGCTCTACAGCCGCGGCATGTACAGCGGCACCGACCGAAAGACGCTCATGTGCATCGTTAGCCGCATAGAGATCCCCCGCCTCAAGCGGCTAGTCGAATCCGAGGATCCGCAAGCGTTCGTCGTCGTCTCCGAGGCCAACGAGGTGCTGGGCGAGGGCTTTACCCGCACATAGCTGCGGGATTGGAGCGGACAGGCGTTAGTGTAAAATAGTTCTGGGTAAATAAGCAGGCATGACTACAGGTCCCGAAGGGAGCCTCCCGCCCCCGCGGGGGCGGGAGGCTCGAGAAAAGGTGCAGGCCCCGGCTGGACAACCTTTCGGGGCGAATGATACAATATGCGATGTTCCAATACAATATAAACGTGGGAATGCAGGGAGGATTGATTATGGCGATCGCTGGACTGGACGTAGGTACATCCGGGAGCAAATGCACGATTTTTCATGACGAAGGATCGGTCAGCTCCTATAGCTACAGGGAATACGCGCTGGAGCGGAGCAGCCTCGGATATATTGAGCTCAATCCCGACCGCGTGTGGGAGGCGGTACGCACCGTGATCGCCGAGGCCGCCGCGGGCCACAAGAGCGGGCCGGTCCGTGCGCTGTGCATTACCTCTTGCGGAGAGATGGGCGTGCCGGTCGACCGGGAGGGCCGGGCGCTCTACGGCAGTATGCCCTACACCGATCCCCGCGGCCAGGAGCAGTGCGACAGGCTAATCGCCCGCCTGGGACGCAGCGAAATCATGACCCGGTCAGGACACAACCCCCACCCGATGTACAGCGCGCCCAAGATCATGTGGCTGCGCGACAACGAGCCCGACGTGTATCGCCGGATGGTGACATTCCTGCAGTACAGCGACTTCATACTCTTCCGGCTTACCGGTGAGAAGGCGGTGGACTGGTCGCTGGCTTCGCGGACGCTGATGTTTAATGTCGCTAAAAAGGAATGGGATACGGTGCTACTCGACGCGGCCGAGCTGCGCGCCGACCAGTTTCCAAAGCCCGTACAGGCAGGTACGCCGGTCGCGACGGTGCTGCCCAGCGTGGCCGACGAGCTGGGCCTGTCATCGAGCACGGTGGTCTTGCTGGGTGGTCAGGATCAGATCGGAGCCGTCGTGGGCGGCGGCGCGATGGAGCCGCGCGTCGCCGTCAACGGGACCGGTTCGGTTGACTGTATCACGCCGGTTTTCGACAGGCCTAATACTGGCGAGGAAATGCGCCGGTACAACTTCGCCTGCGTTCCTTATATCCGCCCCGACTACTATGTGACATATGCGTTCAGCTTCTACGGCGGAGCGCTGCTCAAATGGTACCGCGACAAATTCGCGCAGGACGCGGTGCGCGAGGCGAGATCCCAGGGCGTCAGCGTGTACACATACCTCGAGTCCACGGCTCCGGACGAGCCCACGGGACTACTCATACTCCCCCATCTGTCGGGCGCGGCGACGCCCTACATGGACATCCATTCGGTGGGCGCGGTCATCGGGCTGACCGCCGATACCGACAGCGGCGCTCTGTACAGGGGCCTCATGGAGGGCGTGGCCTACGAGATGCGCGTCAATCTAGACTGCCTGCGCGAAGCCGGAGTCCCGGTGGAGCGGCTTATCGCCACGGGAGGCGGCAGCCGCTCGCCTATGTGGATGCAGATGCGGGCGGATTTATTTAATCTGCCGGTATCGGTTCCCGAGGTCGAGGAAGCCGGTACGCTGGGAGCGGCTATCATGGCGGGAGCAGTCTGCGGGCTGTATCGGGACATCGCTGAGGGAGCACGGCGGCTTGTGCGCATCAAGCGCACTTTTGAGCCCGATCCCGCGCTTCATGACAGGTACGAGGAGCTATACGGGAAGTATCGCCGGGTATACGACTGCGTGCGCGAGATACAGGGCAGACGAAACTAGCGGACTTCCGGCTCGGTGCTTTTAGCGGTCCTCGGGACGCGGCGCGGCCGCCGCCTGTGAAACACAAGCTCGCGCTGAACGAGAAAGCTGATCACATACAGTAGAATATCGACCGCCAGCTTAACAGGCATAGCAGGAAGCCCCAGCACCGTAGAAAAAAGGCGGATGAGTCCGGTACCGACAGCGGCCACGACGACAGCCAGCGCAAAGTAGCGGACTAGCGCCTGCGCCAGAGGGACCCGGCTTTGCCTGTCGGAAAACACCAGCATCCGGTTCAGCGTGAAGTTTACGGTCGAGCTCACGGCCCGGGCCACCGCATGCGCAGCCTCGGCGTAGTGAAGCGGAGTCAGCAGCAGCGCAAAAAGGCCGTAGTCGACCCCAGCCGACAGGAGCGAGGAGCAGGTAAAGCGCAGGAATACCGCCAGAAAGCACAGCATGTTCCATACGACCGCGGCGGCGGGACGCACGGCGGGCGGCTCCTGCGGGCGCAGCTCCACCTCGGCAAGCGGCAGATTCAGGGAGCGCACGCTCAGAAGCGCGCGGGTATAGAGCGGTTTCCGGCCGGGCCGATTCAGCGCGCCCACCAGCTGGGCAGGCCATACGGCAAGCCCCGCGTACAGGTCATGCACCGCGCGTCCCTGAGTGAAGCGGTATATCCACGCCGCGACCCGCTCCAGAGCCGGGAGCCCGCCCGCCCGGCGGGCTGCGACCATAGCTCCGGGATTGCGGGCCGCGGTCTCAAGTACAGCCAGCCCGTCGGCAGCCGTCCAGCCCCGCTCAAGGGGCAGCAGCATGAGACCCGAAGGGCTCTCTCCTCCCGCCGCGCGGGCAACGGCGCTCCGTATCAGCGTCTCCCCGTCGGGGCTGGGATCGGATAGCCAGCCTTGGGGCGCGATGCCATCCGGCGACCAAATGAGGGGCGTATGCCCCGCCGCGGCGAACGCGCGGGCGGCTTCCAGGGCTTCCCCGCCCGTTCGGCTGCTGGTAATGAGTACGTACACCAACTGCCTCCGTCTTATTTGATGAGATATGGGGCATTATACCACATCCAGCGCATTGCAGAACGACAATGAGGCGTCCGGCAGAGCGCTCAATAGCCCCAGTCGTCGACTTTCCACTCTCCCGATTCGCTCTCTCTTATCAAAATCCAGTTCCATCCTTCATATGTGCTGCTGGGATTAAGACTTCCATCGCCGCCCGAAGCATCGACCTTGAAACTGGACAAAAGCACGATCGTGTTTTCAGCGGTCGCTCCGTTCAGCGATCCCTTACCTCCGCGCAAATACCCTTTTATAAATGAATCCGAGTGCTCCTCGTCGTACCATAGATTGGTAAGCTCACACCCCTTAAAATCCTTGAATTTGTCTTTGACGCGTTCTGCGGCGCTTTCAATTTCGTCCTGACTGAATCTTACCGACGAGCCCGGATCTACAGCGACATGATCCGTGATTCCGGCATTTTCACAAGCAGTGAGCGACAGAACGAACAGGATGCAGGCGATTATAAAAGACACTTTTCTCATTTCTTTACCTCCAACCATAGACCTCTACCTATACCGGCCTATAAAGTATATCATGCGGTAAAATAAAACAAAAGCAAGTTGACAGTGCGGTATAGATGAAATATGATTGATTTACAAATATATAAGCCACCCTGTAGTATGAGGAGCGTGTATCTTGAAGAAGCGCAAGGAATACATCTATACAAGCGGTG